>JBKPFP010000478.1:0-6065 GCA_046744435.1 Actinomycetota bacterium
GCGCTGCCCGCGACCTGAGGTCCAGGCGGATCATCCAGAGCGGGTGATGTGCACCTGGCCGGGCTTGCGGACCATGTCGGTGGCTACGACTCGAAGGAGAACGAGCTCGATGCAGAGCTTCATCGTCACGATCGAGGGCCCGAACTGGGAAGACGTCGAAGAGGTCGAGCTGCCGCAGCTCCCGGGCGAGGGGGACACGATCGAGACGAAGTACGGCACTTGTCTCGTGATACGCGCGGAGGCTCTGCCGGGCGGCGGTCGGCACGCAGGCAAGATCGTCTGCCGTACTCCCTAGACCTCAGCCGGCGAATGAACGCCGGATCGGCTTCAGCCTCCTGAGCTCTGAATCACGTCGCAGCTTTCCGCTTCCTGGAACCCCTGCGCCAGGTCGCCTGCAGGGTCGAGTTGCCTGAGCTGCTGGAGCGTCGAAGACACTTGCTGGCTCATCGTCTGGATCGTGCCGCTCACGACCGAGACGGCGTTGAGGATGCCGCTCGGGTCCGAGACGCCCTCGATCGTGCTCTCGATCTTCTGTGCGCCTTCGTCGAGGTCGTCGCCGAGCCCGTCGACGAGGTCCTCCGCCTGCTGACCCGACTCGGTGTCGGGCTTGCCGAGCCCCTTCACGTCGTCGACGAACGTCTCCGTCGAGCTCTTGACGTCGTCGGCGGCGCTGCGGAGAGAGTCTTCGGTCAGGTTGCCGCTCCTGAGCGAGTCGGTCGTCGACTGGAGGGAGTCGGTCCAGGTCGTGATCGAGCTGCAGAGGCCGTCCGCCCACTCCGTCGGGCTCGAGGACTCGTCGCCGCCGTTCCCATCCCCGCCGCAGCCGGCCGCGAGCACGATCGTCGCGAGCGCGGGGACGAGTAGCCGTCGCAGCGGTGGCATCTCGGCCCTCAGACTACGACATATGCGCCGAGGCTCATCACCCCGTCGGGACGATGCGCAGTTCCAGATCGAGTCCGGCGAGCAAAGGGCTACGGCGGTCGAAGTCGGGGGCGGCCTGGGCTCGTACGGCTTGCGAGGTGAGATCCTCGTCGATGGCTTCGGTGCCGGAGAGACGAGCACCTCGGGCCGCGGCCAGTTGCTGATTCCCTGGCCGAATCGGCTCGAGGACGGGACCTACGTCTGGGAAGGACGGCGCCACCAACTGCCGCTGACCGAGCCGGAACGGCGCAACGCGATCCACGGCCTCGTCCGCTGGCTCCCCTGGGAGGTGCGGGAGCGCGAGGAGAGCAGAATCGTCCTGGCGCATGATCTCAGGCCGCAGCGTGGGTATCCGTTCTCGCTCGCGCTCACCGTCGAGTACGCGCTCTCGGGCAAGGGGCTGCTCGTGCGCACGACGGCGACGAACGTCGGCGCCGAGGCCTGCCCATTCGGCTGTGGTGCGCACCCGTATCTGACGGTCGGAACCGCAACCGTCGACTCCGTGGAGCTTCTCGTCCCCGGACGGAGCGTCCTCCTTTCCAACGAGCGTGGGCTCCCGGACGGCTCGGCCTCCGTCGAGCAGGCCGGGCTCGACTTCCGGCAGCCTCGGCGTATCGGCTCGACGGTCCTCGACCATGCGTTCGCCGACCTCGAGCGCGACGAGGACGGCCTCGCCCGCGTCCAGCTCCGGAACCCCGAGACAGGCACCGGCCTCACGCTCTGGGTCGACGAGAGCTACCGCTACCTGATGCTGTTCACCGGCGACCCGCTCCCCGACGTCGCCCGCCGGAGCCTCGCCGTGGAGCCGATGACCTGTCCGCCGAACGCGTTCAGGGCGGGTGAGTCGTTGATCCGCCTCGAGCCGGGCGGCACCTGGACCGGGGCGTGGGGCCTCGAGCCTACGGAGGCGTCGGCCTGAAGGGCCGGAGCTCGTCGTCTCCCTGCTGAACCACGCCGTAGGTGGCCTCGGGCACCTCGTTCCAGGCCCCCGCGAGATCGCCGAGCGGCTCCGAGACCACGATCCTCGTCTCGTCGTCGAGCTCCTGGAAGAGCGGGTTGTCCGGATGGGCCGCGCGCAGCGCGTCCACAGCCGTGCTGAAGAACAGCGAGCGCGAGGCGCCTTCGCTCGAGTAGCGGAAGGCCCAGACGGACTCTCCGTTCGTCGTCGCGATCGTGCCCTGGAAGGGGTGCTCGACGCCGTGCTCCCGGCCGGTTGCCTCGACGAGCCCGAGCGCACGTGCGACGGCGCCGGGCGGGTCGTCCTCGAGCCCGAACGTGAGCGCCACCAGGAACAGCACCTCGGAGTCGGTCGAGCCCTCGAGCTCCGGGTACAACGACGGGTCGATCGCGAGCACGAGGTCGCGCTTGACGCGATGGAACTCCCTGATCAGCCCGTTGTGCATCCAGAGCCAGCGACCGTGGCGGAACGGGTGGCAGTTCGTCTGCTGGACGGCTGAGCCGGTGGAGGCGCGGATGTGCGCGAAGACGACTCCCGATGTGACATGGCCGGCGAGCTCGCGCAGGTTGCGCTCGTTCCAGGCGGGCTCGATGCTGTGAAAGAGGGCGGGGGTGTTCTGCGGGCCGTACCAGCCGATGCCGAAGCCATCGCCGTTCGTCGTCTCCGCCCCGAGCTGCGAGTGGAGGCTCTGGTCGATCAAGGAGTGCTTCGGCTCGTAGAGCAGTCTCTCGAGCAGGACCGGTGAACCGGAGTATGCGAGCCAGCGGCACATCTCGCGTGGGATTACAGACCCGGGACCCGGGAACCGCATCGTCCCGATCGGGTGATCGGCGATGCTTTCCAACATGTCGTCGTCGTACCTGATCGCCGTCGCCTACGAGCGGGACGAGACTGCGGAGCGCGCGCTCGCCTCGCTGCGCGACCTGGCGCGTGAGCACGCGCTCGAGCTGAAGGACGCCGCGATCGTCGTCAAGGACGACGCCGACCGGGTCGAGCTTCGCCAGACGCGCGAGCTGGCCGCGGGCGAGGCCGTCGTCAGCGGCGGCTCGATCGGCCTGCTGCTCGGGCTGGCCGTCGGGGCGCCGATTGCGGCCGCGCTGCTCGGGCTGGCCGGCGGCGGCGGCCTGGCCGTGTTCGACCGCGGCATCTCCGACAAGCGGATGCGGAGGATCGGCGAGGAGCTCGAGCCGGGCCACGCCGCGCTCTTCGCGCTCGTCGCCGATGTCGACTGGGCGCTTTTGCACGAGCGCCTCGAACGCTACGGCGGCGAGGTGGCGGCGTCCGAGCTCGACGACGAGGTCGTCTCCGCACTGGAGTCCGGCTCAGCCGGGCCGTAGCGGCGGCGCGCAAGCCACCACGCGACCACGCCGGCGGGCAGCGGCAGCCAGAACGACACGAGCCGGTAGGCGAGCGTCGCGACCGCCGCGTCGCCGGCGTCGACGCCGGCCAGGACGAGGAGTCCAGCCAGGCCGGCCTCGACGAACCCCAGCCCGCCGGGAGTCAGCGGGATCATCCCGAGGATCGACGCGGCCGCGAAGGCGAGCAGGACGAGCGCCGGCTCCGGGTCCAGGGACAGCGCTGCGAGGACGCAGAGC
Organism: Actinomycetota bacterium; assembly: GCA_046744435.1. Classification (GTDB taxonomy): domain Bacteria; phylum Actinomycetota; class Thermoleophilia; order Gaiellales; family Gaiellaceae; genus VAXT01. Next base: position 3,475 of record JBKPFP010000478.1, read on the forward strand.
AAGGCGAGGTAGTCGAACCCCCACTTGCCGAGTGCGGCGAGGACGGCCAGCCACGGATGCGACGCAAATGTGCGTCGGAGGGAGTCGCGCTGCTGCAGCAGCCGCTCCGGCAGATCTTCGACTCGGTCACGCCTGCCGATCAGGCCCATCGCAGCGCGGACCCACCGGCCGACGACACGCAGCGGCCGGTCCGACGCAAACGCCGCGACCCCGGCCGCGGCCAGCAACACGAACCCCCCGCCACCGAGATAGGCGACGTTGCGGAGCCCATGCGGGACCGCGGCGCCGCCGATCGCGCTCACCACCGCTATGACGGGGAGCGCGAGAACCGTCGCCGTGGTCGCCGCCCAGCTCGCGGCGAGCCCCGACGCGACCGTCTGCGGCGGGATCCCGGAACGAACGAGCATCCCGTACTGCAGCGCGCTGGCAGCGGCAGAGCCGCCGGGCAGGACCCTGGCAGCCGTGCCGCTCGCGAGTTGCGACGTCCCGACGGCGAACCAGCTTCGAGTCCTGAGCGCGATCCGCTGCAGCGTCCAGAAAGAGATCGAGCTCATCGCCTCGAAGAGGACGGCCAGCGCGAGCCAGAGGGGATCGAGCGAGCGCAGCTGGGGCCAGGACGAGAAGACCTGCAGCAGGCTCGGTGCGAGCAGGTAGAGCGAGATGCCGGCGAGCAGCAGCATGACGACGCGCGTGACGATCCGGCGCCTCAGGCTCGTGCCACGCCGAGAGGCCGCTGCGGTCACTCGCGGGATCGCTCGTGCTGCCGACCCAGGGCACTCACGAGCAGAGCAAGCACCGTGACGAGGTAGAGCTGGCCGAGCAGAGCCTCGAACACGGAGAGCAGGTGACCGAGGTTGCCGGCCGCGGTGTAATCGCCGTAGCCCAGGGTCGCGAGCGTGACGAAGCTGAAGTAGAAGCGCTGCGCCGTCGTGCCATCTGTTCCCTGCTCGAAGAAGGGTTCGGAGCCGAACTCGGCGACTGCGCCGTAGACGAACACGAAGAACATTCCCGCGAGCAGGTAGACGCAGATCGCTGCACGCAACGACTGCCGGTTGACCTCGCCCTGGTCGATCGCGCCCAGGGCGACCGCTGCTAAAGCCCCCAACACGAGCGCCGCGTCGACGACCGACAGCGCGCCGTCGAACGTCCTGCCTCCGGTGAAGGCGGGAGCCAGCGCGACGGAGACGGCGAGCGCGAGCAGGATCACGACCGGGTATGAGCGGAGGCGCGCCACGCCGGACGTCCAAAGGGAGGCGACGAGCATTATGGCCAGGAGCAGGACCAGGGTCGCCTGCGCCCAGGCACCATCCGGGGCCAGGCCGGTGAAGACTGCGGCCGTAAGGACGAGGACCAGCACCAGTCCATAGCTACGGCTCGCACGCAGGCGAGCTACTCGGGACCCGAGCTGCAGCGCTGGTTCGTCCACTTCCGCCCCCTGCCGATGGCGACGAGAATCCTCGTCAAGCCGCGTCCCGACCATCGAGTCATGATGCTGACAGCCCCGGCCGCCCGTCGTCATGCCGTCGGGGTGAACGAGCCGACGGTTTTCGGCGAATCGTCCGAACAGGGCGATACGGTGCGGCGGTCCGGCTTCATGCTCCGACCGGTGACCGAGATGAGGCCGCGGCCGACCGCGGGCATGTGATGAGCGAGGCTGCGATTGCTACTCCGGTGGCGCCCAGGCGCCCGAACCTAAGGCGCCTCCTGATCGGCGCCGTCGTCGTCCTGCTCATCGGCGGTGCCGCCTACCTGCTGGGCTGGGACATTCGGGGTTGGTTCCGGGAGCTGTGGGACACCCTGACGAGCATCTCCGTCGGCTACCTCGTCGCAGGCGGATTTCTGCAGGTGCTGCAGATGATCCTCAAGGCCGTCGCCTGGTACTGGATCCTGCGTTACGCATACCCAGAGGGGGGCGTGCGCGGCCTGCAGGTGCTCGCCTGCTACTCGGCTTCGTGTGCGCTGAACACCTTCCTGCCCGCGAATCTCGGCACGTTCGCGATGCTGCTGATGTTCGTCGCGATCATCCGCGGTGCGACGTTCGCGGGCGTGTTTGCGGCCTACCTCGTCCAGAAGATCTTCTTCACGGTCATGGGCGCGGTCGTCTACCTCTACCTCTTCGTGACCGTGGAGGGCTCGTTCGACATCAAGTTCTCGTGGTTCCACGAGCACCCATGGCTGACGCTGGCGATCCTCGCCGGCGGCGCAGTGCTCGTGGCGCTGCTGGTCCGCATCGCCTGGCGCTGGCTGAAGAAGATCTGGAACGACGCCAAGCAAGGCGGCGAGATCCTGCGCCATCCGCGCGCGTACGCGCTGCGCGTCTTCCTGCCGCAATTCCTCGGCTGGGGCGCAGGCCTCGGTGTAATCGCCGTCTTCCTCGCCGCCTACGGAATCCCCGTCACCTTCCACACCGTGATGAGCGTCGTCGGCGGCAACTCACTGGCGAACGTGACCGCGGTCACGCCCGGCAGCGTCGGGGTCACGCAGGCGTTCAACGTCGTGTCGCTGAACGATGTCACCGACCCGACGACCGCGGCCGCCTATTCGATCGGTCAGCAGCTCTTCACCACGGCGTGGAACATCCTCCTGGGGAT
>JBKPFP010000010.1:0-1270 GCA_046744435.1 Actinomycetota bacterium
CCTCAACATCGTGGTCGTCTCGGCCGTCGCAATGCTGTTGCTCATCACGTTCGCGCAAGGACGGGACACTGCACAGGCGCGCGTCGAGGCGTTGCTGCTCAACGTCCTCCCAGCCGACGTCGCGCAGCGGCTGCAGTCCGATCCCAATTCGATCGCCGACCACTTCGACGACGCGAGCATCTTGTTCGCGGACGTCGTCGACTTCACGCCGCTCTCGAGCCGGCTCGACGCTCGTGAGGTGGTCGGGCTACTCGATCGGCTCTTCACGAGCTTCGACGAGCTCGTCGACCGCTACGAGGTCGAGAAGATCAAGACGATCGGCGACTGCTACATGGTCGCGGCGGGTGTCCCGAGAAAGCGGCCGGATCACGCGCACGCGCTCGCAGGGCTCGCCCTCGAGATGCGCGAGTGCGCCAAGAGCTGCCTCCCCGACGGCGCCTACCACGACCTGCGCCTCCGCATCGGCATCAGCTCCGGACCCGTCGTGGCCGGCGTGATCGGGCGCCGCCGGTTCCTCTACGACCTGTGGGGCGACACCGTGAACATGGCGAGCCGGATGGAGTCCCACGGGACGCCCGACACGATCCAGATCACGCGCTCGACCTTCAACCTTCTTCGAGACGACTTCGTAATCGAGCCGATCGGGCTCGTCGAGGTGAAGGGCAAGGGGGCGGTCGAGACGTGGCGCCTCGTCGGCCCTAGCGAATCGTGATCGGGGTCAGTCCGGGTACTCGTCCTTCCGCCAGGCGCGCGGCTCGGGGGGTTGGGGCTTCGGCGTTCGCTCGAGCAGGAAGCTGAAGTACGGCGCGACGAACGGATCGGGCGCCATCACCGTGTAGGTGTGGTAGACGGTCCCGTTCTCGCGCGCGAACGCGATCCAGCTCGGAGCCTCGCGCAGCCCGTCCTTGAGCTCGGCCCCGGTCTGGCCCGACCACTCCAGGAGCTCCTCGGACGGGTTGTCGAGCATCTCCTTGACCTCGGGGATCTGCTGCGCCTGCTCCTCGGTCAGCGCGAGGCCGAAGTCGAAGGCGAAGTCGCTGTTGTAGGTAGAGACGTAGGGGAACTCCCAACCCATCCGCCGCTTGTACTCGGTCAGCCGCTCGATCGGCGCCCGCGAGAAGCAGATGAGCGTCACGTCGCGGTGGTTCAGGTGGACGAGCGAGCCGTCGAGCCCGTCGCCCAAGTTGGTGCAGCCGGGGCAGGCGCCGATCGTGTAGTCCGGCCCGAACATGATGTTGTAGGCGAGCAGCTGTGAGCGTCCGTCGAAGAG
>JBKPFP010000213.1:0-5671 GCA_046744435.1 Actinomycetota bacterium
GAACATCCGCCAAGGCCTCCGTGACGCGCACGCCGCCGTCGAGGAAGCCCTCGAGCGTGCTGCTGCCTCAGGTGTCCCCGCGGACGGCGAGATGATCGAGGGCGATGCTGCGGACGAGATCGTCGCCTTGGCGGACAACCGCGACTCCAGCCTCATCGTCCTCGGCTCGCGGGGCCGCGGCCCACTCGTGGGCGCGCTGCTGGGGAGCGTCTCGGCCGGTGTCGTGCAGCAGGCACGCCGCCCGGTCGTGATCGTCAACCCGGGTCCGCGGGTCGAGAAACGGGCGACGCGGGCGGCGTAGGCTGAGGGCCGTCCGGAGCGACCGGGCGCCCAGGCCTCATGGACATCGTCGTCCTCGTCCTCGCTGCCACTGGCACCGCGCTCGCGACCGGCCTCGGCGCAATCCCGGTCTGGTTCCTCGGCGCGCGTGCCGAACAGCTGCGGCCGCTGCTCTGGGGTGGAACCGTCGGGATGATGACGGTCGCCTCCATCGTGGGGCTCCTCCGCCCGGCGTTGCAGGAAGGCGGAGTCGCAGAGGTCACGGCCGGTCTCGCCGCGGGCGTCGTCTTCTTCGTCGCCTCGAGGCGGCTCACCGACCGGCCGCGCTTCGATGGTCTGCGGAACCGTGGCCTGCGTCTGTCATTCCTCGTTTTCGCGGTCCTCTTCGTGCACAGCCTTCCGGAGGGCTTCGCGATCGGAACGGCGTACGCCTCGGACCGGGCCGGCCTGAGCCTGTTCGTCATCGTCGCGATCGCCCTGCACAACGTGCCGGAGGGGACCAGCATCGCTGTCCCGATGAGCGAGGCGGGCTTCAGCCGCTCCTCACAGTTCTGGGCTGCGGTGGCAACGAGCGCACCGCAGCCTCCGGGTGCCGTCGCCGCGTACCTCGTCGTCGAGCACTTCGAGGCGCTTTTGCCCGCCTCGTTCGCGTTCGCGGCCGGCGCCATGCTCGCGCTCGTGGCACTCGAGCTCGTGTCGATTGCCTTCGCGCCTCCTCGTCGCGCCCGCGGCGCTGCCGGAGCGATCTTCGGGGGCATCCTGATGTTCGGCCTCGCGGTCCTGTTGCAGCCGTGAGCCTCGTGCGCGCCGAGGCGTCGCGGTAGAGCTCATCGGCGAGGTCGAGCTACCGGTCGCCGTGCGGTGGCAGGTAGGTCTTGGTCTCGTAGCTGTGAAGAACTGCGGTGGTGTGGAGGCCGGCGTGGGCGATCGGCGCGCCGAGCGGGTTCAGGGTGACGAGGGTGGGAATGCTCCAGATCACGTCGCCCGCAACCGGCTTTCGCAACTTGGCAGAGCGGAAATCGCTGTAGCCGAGGTGGTACGTCGCGGTCATCGCAAGCGAGGCGAGCAGGGCGACGACCCCGACGCCGATCCGGCCGGGCCACGTCTGGAGCCTCGGCCTCCCCTCGACGGCCGCAAAGACGACGAGGATCGGAAAGGCCGAGAGCAGAAGCCCGTCTGCGAGCCCGTACAGGACTCCTCGCCAGACGAGTGCTCCAAAGAACTCCAGGCCGTCAGGCCTCGACGTTGCATCCTCCGTACGCAGGACCATGAACGCCAGGAACGCGCCGAGGGCGAAGCCAAGGCCGGCCGCCCATGGCCACCGGCGCCTAAGCAACTCCAGCGCGGATTTCCGGGTCGCATGCAGCCATGCGTAGAGCAGAGCACCGACGGCCGCGACGTAGACCCCGTAGTACATGTCGCGCGGTAGCTCCAGGAGCTCCGCGAAAACGAAAGGGACGGCGAACGCGTAGCACAATCCGCCGGCGAGCCAGAGCCAGTGGTTATCGAGCGGAGGTGGCTCGCGCATCGCCCGTCGTGCGATGTGCGTGGTCATTTCGATTCTCACCTCGCCGAGATCCTCGCGGTCTCGATCAAAAACGGCATCGGTGGCTCCCCGGTGTGCTTATCCGGGGCACCCGGATTCGTAGCTGAGCGTCACGGGAGGAGGAGCCGGAGCGCCGGTAGCGCAAGGCTGGATTCCTTACGGATCGGCTCTGCGGGAAAGCCGTAGCTAGCCGGCGGAGCGGCACGGATGGCGCCGAGGGCCGGCCGCGCGATGGTGAGGGCGATGAATGAGTGGAACGAGAAAGGAGTCGCCATGACCCGCAAGCTCTTTCAGTACGGCGGCATCGCCGCCAGCATCGTGCTCATCGCCTTTGGCGCCGGCTCGATCGCCATCGGCGCCTGGGGCATCAGCACTGTCCGCGACAACCTCAAGCAGGAGCAGATCTTCTTCGGGGACGCGTCGCAGGATCACGCGGTTCCCGCGAGCCTCTCGGGCAAGCAGGTCACCACGGGTGAGCGCGCACGTGAGTTCGCCAAGGTGATGCGGAAGCACGCACTGGAGGCCACGGAAGGACAGACCTATGCACAGATGGGCCGCTTCCTCGACAAGAACGGCAAGCCGACTTCGGACGAGGCACAGGCTGCCAAGGATCCGAAGACGGGACAGCCGGTCGCGAACGAGGCGCGGAACATCTGGGTGACCGAGACGGCGCTCTCCACGGCCCTCAACGTGGCCTACTTCGGTGAGCGAGTCGGCGTCTTCGGCATCGTCATGGGCATCGCCCTGCTGTTGACCGGGATCGGATTCCTGGTTCTGACGCTCGGCGGTGCGCTGCGCCTCAGCAGGGCGCAGGAGCCCGAGCCGGTCCACACGACGGCCGCGGCTACGAACTGAGCGGCGACTCCGCTCGGAAACGAAGGGCGGCTTCGGCCGCCCTTCGTGTATCGGCATCACGTCGAAAGGGAGGTGCACTGTGACGCTCGTCTGGTTCGTAGTCTGGTTCGTCTTCAACCTCATCGGCGACGAGGAGCCGCTCACGTTCGACCCGGTCAACTTCTGGGCCGGCTCGCTCCTATTAGTCGTCGCGCTCGATCTGAGCAAGACGCACGTCCTCGACCGGCGCAAGTAACCAGCCGCCGAGCCGGGAACTCGGCCGTACCATTGGTCGTTGAAAAGAGTGAAGGAGGACGATGACGAAGATTCAGAAGACCGAGCAGGAGTGGCGCGCCGAGCTGACGCCCGAGCAGTACCACGTCCTGCGCGAGAAGGGCACCGAGCGGCCTTTCACCGGCGAGTACGACCACACATTCGAGCCCGGCACGTACCGCTGCGCCGGGTGCGGCGCCGAGCTGTTCGCGTCGGAGACGAAGTACGACTCCGGCTGCGGCTGGCCCGCGTTCTACGCGCCGGCCGACGAGGCCGCGATCGACGAGGAGACCGACACGACGTACGGGATGGTCCGCACGGAGGTCATGTGCGCGAACTGCGGCGGCCACCTGGGCCACGTCTTCCCGGACGGCCCGCAGCCGACCGGGCAGCGTTACTGCATCAACTCTGCGGCACTGAGAATGGAGGAGGAATAGTGGAGAAGAAGGCAACGTTCGGCGCCGGCTGCTTCTGGGGCGTCGAGGCCGCGTTCAGGCAGCTCGAGGGAGTGTCCGCGACGCGGGTCGGGTACTCGGGTGGGCACACCGAGAACCCGACGTACGAGGACGTGTGCTCGCACGGGACCGGCCACGCCGAGGTGGTCGAGGTCACCTACGACCCCGAGCGCGTCTCGTACGACGACCTGCTCGACACGTTCTGGGCGAAGCACAACCCGACGCAGCTGAACCGCCAGGGCTGGGACATCGGCGACCAGTACCGCTCCGCGATCTTCGTCAACGATGACGAGCAGCAGGAGGCGGCTGTGCGCTCGAAGGCACAGGAGCAGACGCGCTACCGCAAGCCGATCGTCACGCAGATCGAGCCTGCGCAGCCGTTCTACGAGGCCGAGGACTACCACCAGCAGTACCTCGAGAAGCGCGGCCGCGCGACCTGCACGCCGGCGCTGCGCAGCACCGTCGCCGCCGGCTGACGGCGGCTCTAGGTTCAGGCCGTGCGCGTCTGGGGTATTAGTACCCCTGCATGCTGGCGCGCACGGTCTGCGTGCCCCGGGGAGGGCACATGCGAGTCTTCGTCGTGCTGGTCGCGGCGACGGCGCTGCTAGCCGCCGCCCTGCCGGCCACGGCCCAGGCGTCCCCAACGAGCTCGGTCGTCATGCTCAGCGACCCGGGTGACTGGGTTGGTGGCGGCACTCCGCGCCTCTTTCACGCCGGGACCGCGAGCATCACCCTCGCCGGCGGCGCAGGCTACGTCACCGTCCGCGTCTCCGGCGGAACCTCGGGCGACTACTTCGACCTCGACTTCGCAGCGCCGCCCGGCTTCGCGCTCGTCCCGGGCTACTACGTCGGCGCTCAACGCGCTCCCTTCCGCGAGGCCGGTCGGCCCGGCATCGACATCAGTGGTGACGGACGCGGCTGCAACACGATCTCGGGACTGTTCGAGGTCAAGGACATCGCGGTGAACGCAAGTGGGGCGGTGACACGCCTCTGGGTGCTCTACGAGCAGCACTGCGAGGGCGGGACAGCGGCGCTCTTCGGGGAGGTCAAGGTAGGCGAACCGCCCTCGGCTGACCCGGCACTCATCACTCCGGGAACGGTCAGATGGCCCGCGACGGACGCCGGGCGGCCGTCGACCGTGGTCCCGGTGACCCTGGTCGCGTTCGACGCGCCGGTGACCATCACTGCGCCGTCGATCGTCGGCGGCGACGCTTCCAGCTTCCTCATCCGCTCCGAGGACTGCAGCGGGCAGACGCTGGCACCCGGACAGTCGTGTCAGGTGTGGGTGCGGTTCGTCCCGACCGCGGGAGGAACGCGTCTGTCGACGCTTCGCATCGCCGGGCCCGGCGGAGCCCAGCGGGACGTTCCGCTGCAGGGGTTCGCGTTCGGTGGCAGCACGCGGGTCAGCATGACGAGCGATCCGGGGGACTACATCGGCCAGGGCAGACCGTGGTCCTACACGCCGGCGGATGCGCTCATCGCGGCCGGCGGAAGCCGTCAGTACGCGGGGTTCGGCGTCGACGGGGCCGACGGAAGCTGGTGGTACGCGGACTTTGCTCCGGGTCGCGGTGACATCCTCGCGCCCGGCACGTATCTCAACGCGACGCGCTATCCCTTCAATGGCGACGGGCCGGGACTGTCCGTAAGCGGAAACGGCCGTGGCTGCAACACGCTTACCGGCCAGTTCACGGTCAACTCTGCGAACTGGTGGCCCGACGGACGGCTCCGCGGCATCAGCATCACTTTCGAGCAGCACTGCGAAGGTGCGACGCCCGCCTTGCGCGGGACTTTCGAATTTCGCGCCGGCGATACGACTCCGCTCGCCCCGTGGATGATCGGCTCGCCCCTCGGACCGCCGTTGCCGCCGCCGCCACCGCCTCCTGGGCCGCCGCCGGCACCACCACCACCGCCAGCAGCACCACCTCCTCCGCCTCCTCCTCCGCCGGCTGCCGTGCGGCGAGCGCCTGTGTGCGTGGTGCCGCGGCTCATCGGCAAGAGGCTGCGGGTGGCGAGGCGCATGGTCGGGCGAAATCGCTGCCGGGTCGGGCGGGTGCGGCAGGCGTATTCACGCCGGCTGCGGCGAGGCGTCGTCTTGGGTCAGACGCCGAGAGCAGGCCGGCGCCTGCGCATCGGCGCAAGGGTGCAGCTCGTCGTCAGCCGCGGCAAGCGCCCAGCCACAAGGCGCTAGGCACAGTGAGGGGAGCTCGGACGCGGGCGCCGGTAGCTAGAGCGGCATGCCGGACGGGCGCATGGCACACCCGTTCAGGCCGAGCCGGACGAAGAC
>JBKPFP010000418.1:0-2291 GCA_046744435.1 Actinomycetota bacterium
GTCGAGACCGGGGTCTGATGGACGTCCAGCAGGTCGCTCCCGGACTCTGGTTGTGGAGTGCGCCGCATCCAAACTGGCGCGGTGCCAGGCACTGGCCGGAGGATGTCAACGCACCCGTTGTCGCCGAACGCTACGGCGCCACCGTGTGGGCGCATGAAGCCGGTCATCAACGACTCTCCTTTCCGGTTGAGTCGGGACCGCTGCCGGCTGGCGTCGAGAAGTTCGTTCCGGACGGAATCGGCGAGGGGGAAGTCGCCTTCTTCCTTCGTCCGCATAGAACGCTCGTCGTCGCGGAGTTCTTCATGGGAACTGAGGGCGGTCTCAGCTTCTGCATCTCCCCGGCTCTCCAGGACAGGAAGGCCCTCGACAGCTCGCTCAGCCGGCTGCTGACTCTCCCCGTCGACCGCGTCGTGGTGTCGCACGGCCAACCTGTACTCCACGACGGCCGGCGGAAAATCGAGGAGGCTCTCGCCGTTGGCTGAGATCTGGACCGGCGAGGTAAACCGGCCTTACGTCTTCGAGGCCGAAGTCGGCTTCTACGACACGACGCTGCGCGACGGCGAGCAGACGGTCGGCGTCGTCCTCGACCCGCAGCAGAAGCTCGAGATCGCCCGCGGGCTCGCCCAGGCCGGCGTCGAGCGGATCGAGGCCGGGTTCCCGCGGGTCTCGCAGGACGACTGGGACGCCGTGCGGCTGATCGCAGACGCCGGGCTCCCCGCAGAGATCTGGGGCTTTTCCCGCGCGGTGCGGGCCGACGTCGAAGCGCTCGTGGAGCTCGGCGTGCAGGCGAGCGTGATCGAGTCGCCCATCTCCGACCTCAAGCTCGAGGCGCTCGGCGTCTCGCGCGAGGAGATGCTGCGGCGAATCCGGGAAGCCGTTTCCTACGCGGCCCAGAACGGGATCACGGTCGCGTACTTCGGCGTCGACTCGACGCGGGCCGACCCGGCTTTCTTCGACGAGGCGTACGCGGGCGCCGTCGAAGCGGGCGCGGCGGAGCTCGTCGTCGTCGACACGATCGGCGTCGCCACTCCGGAAGCCGTCCACGAGCTCGTCGGTCGCGTCCGAGTGCTCGGCGCGCCCGTTCACTTTCACGGCCACAACGACTTCGGGCTCGCGACCGCCAACGCGGTCGCGGCCGTCCGCGCAGGCGCGCGCTGGATCCACGGGACGGTCAACGGCATGGGCGAGCGGGCCGGGAACGCGAACATCGGCGAGGTCGCGCTCGCGCTGCGGGCGCTGTGGGGCATCGAGACGAAGCTCGACCTGGCGCGGATCCGTGCGCTCGGCGATCGCGTCCGCGAGCTGTCCGGCTACACGCTCGAGCCGTGGAAGCCGCTCGTCGGCGAAAACCTCTTTCGGCGCGAGAGCGGCGCCGTCGCGAGCCAGTTCCACGACCCGCCCGCGATCGAGCCGTACTCCCCGGAGCTCGTCGGCGCCGAGCGCTCGATCGTGCTCGGCAAGAAGAGCGGCATCGACTCGATCCGGATCAAGTGCGAGGAACTCGGGCTGGACGTGTCCGAAGAGGCGCAGCGCGAGCTGCTCGCCAGGGTGAAGGCGCTCGGCGCCGCGAAGCGCGGGCTCGTCACCGACGACGAGTTCCGGGAACTGATCGGCTCCTCCTGATGCTCTACAAGCCCGAGGCATTCGAGCCGCTCACGGAGGAGCCCTGGGAGGAGAGCCGCGTCCGCGCCGGGATCCAGGCGATCGTCGACGACGCCGACCGCGCATTCGACCCTGAGCAGCTCTGGCCCGCCGAGGGGTGGGACGTGTGGCAGGCGACGCCGCCGCTCAAGAACCTGTACGTCGGTGCCGCGGGCGTGATCTGGGCGCTCGACGCCCTGCGGCGCCGCGGCCATGGGGAGACGAAGGTCGACCTCGTCGCCGCCGCACAGCGAGCGCTCGAGCTCTGGCGCGAGCGGCCCGACTTCGAGCAGTGGCCCGACGTCCCATCGAAAGCGCAGTCGGCGCTCCTTATGGGCGAGAGCGGCCTGCTCCTCGTCGCGTTCAAGCTCGCTCCGAGCGATGACGTGGCTGACCGCCTTCACGCGCGTGTGCGCGAGAACGTCGACAACGAGGCGATCGAGATCATGTGGGGGGCGCCCGGCACGATGCTCGCCGCCCGCGCGATGCTCGACTGGACGGGCGACGAGCGCTGGGCGGAAGCGTGGCGCGAGAGCGCCGAGTCCGTCTGGCACAGTCGCGAGCCCGAAGGGCTCTGGACGAAGCGGCTCTACGGCTACACCAACCGGAGCCTGGGGCCGCCGCACGGCGTCGTCGGCAACGTCCTCGCG
>JBKPFP010000011.1:0-1858 GCA_046744435.1 Actinomycetota bacterium
GCACGATCTTGACCGCGCCCGGCGGTAACTCGTCCAGCGGGCAGACGTCGACGAGGGCCACTAAGGCACCGCTTGCGGTGCCGCCGTCAGGACGGACGGGCTCTGCTCGTCCGTCCGTCTGAACTGACCGGTCGAACCGACTTCCGTTAGCCGAGCGGTCATGGGGCCCTACGAGATCTCGAGCTCGTCGGCGAGGCCGGCCCACTCGGGCGGCAGCGGCGTGCCTTTCGCACGGTGCAGGGCGACCTTGAGCACACCGAGGCCGAGGAGCGCGCACTTGAGCCGGATCGGCGTCAGCGGGATCCCGATCTCCTCGAGCAGCTCCTCCTTCGGCAGCGTCGCGACCTCGGTCGCCGAGCGGCCCTTGACCATCTCGGTCAGCATCGAGGTCGCGGCCTGGCTGATCGCGCACCCACGGCCGGAGAACTTCACGTCGTCGATCGTCTCGCCGTCCTCGCCGAGCGAGACGAAGATCGAGACCTCGTCTCCACACAAAGGGTTCTGGCCCTCGGCTGTGGCATCGGGAGCCTCGATCACCCCGTGCCCGCGCGGGTTCTTGTAGTGGTCGAGGATGACCTCGCGGTAGAGCTGCTCGAACTCGCTCATGCCCTCGGAGACTACCGAGTGGCAGTGGTCTTGAAGGTCGATTGGGTCGACCGGTCATTTCCGACGGCCACGCCGACAAGCCGGCATGGCCTGGCGTCGGCATCGCAGGCGATGCCTAGGCGAAGACGGTTCGGACCTTGTGCAGGCCCTCGACGAGCCGGTCGATCTCCTCCGGAATCGTGTACAGGTAAAAGCTCGCCCGGTTCGTGGCCGCGACGCCGAGCCTCGTCATCAGCGGCTGGCAGCAGTGGTGGCCGGCGCGGATCGCCACACCTTCCCAGTCGAGCACCTGGGAGACGTCGTGCGGGTGAACGCCGTCCACGTTGAAGGAGACGATCCCCGCGCGCCGGTCCGCCGGCGGGCCGTAGAGCGTCAGCCCCGGCACCTCGCCGAGACGCTCGAGCGCATAGACGACGAGCTCGTGCTCGTGCTGCTCGATCGCCTCGAGCCCGACCGACTCCAGGTAGTCGATCGCGGCGCCAAAGCCGACGGCCTCGGCGATCGGCTGCGTCCCGGCCTCGAACTTCGCCGGCACCTCGCCCCAGGTCGTCTCCTCGAAGCGCACGGCGCGGATCATGTGGCCGCCGAGGTTGAACGGCTCCATCGCGTCGAGCAGCTCGCCGCGGCCCCAGAGCGCGCCGACGCTGGTGGGGCCGCACATCTTGTGCGCCGAGAAGGCGAGGAAGTCGCAGTCGAGGGCCTGGACGTCGACGCGGCGGTGCGGTGCCGCCTGCGCGGCGTCGACGACCATGATTGCCCCTTGCTCGTGGGCCCACGCCGCGAGCTTTTCGACCGGGTTGACCGTACCGAGCGCGTTCGAGACGAGGTTGGCGGCCACGACCTTGACGGTGCCGCCGTCCGCGACCGCGTCCAGACCGGACAGGTCGAGCTCGCCCGTGTCCGTGAGGCGGATCATGCGGAAGTCGGCGCCGGCCCGCTTCGCGACGTACTGCCAAGGAACGAAGTTCGAGTGGTGCTCGAGCTCGGTGACGACGACGACGTCGCCGGGGCCGAGATTCGTCAGGCCCCAGGCGTATGCGACGAGGTTCAGGCCCTCGGTCGCGTTCCGCGTGAAGACGACTTCGCGCACGGAAGGTGCGTTGACGAAGGTCGCGACCTTGCCGCGGGCGCCCTCGTAGCCCTCCGTCGCCCGCTCGGAGAGCGTGTAGACGCCGCGGTGCACGTTCCCGTACGAGGTCTCGTAGAACTCGCGGATCGCGTCGAGCACCTGGCGCGGCTTCTGCGCGCTGAC
>JBKPFP010000035.1:0-1477 GCA_046744435.1 Actinomycetota bacterium
CGAGCTCTACCGGACCGACGCCGGGCCGATCCGTCTCCTCGTACCGAGGCGCGACTACGTCGAACGGAATGTTCAGCTGCTCGAGGATTGCGCGGCGCTGCGGGGAGACGGATGCGAGCAGAAGGGGAGGCTCCGGCGGGACGCTCACGCCCGCCTGCGGGCCTTCCAGATCTCCTCCGCGGGCCACTTGCGCGCCCACTCGGCGGAGAAGGGGTAGTACTCATGATCCTCAGCGCCCGGCGGCGAGTACAGCTCCCAGAGCCCCTCGACCTCGAAGCCGCTCGCGCGCAAGACAGCGATCCACTCCCCGTGCCCGAGGTGAAACTCGACGCCCTCGTCGTCGGGCCACTCCAGCCGGTGCAGACCCTTTTGCGGCCGCAGCAAGCGCTCCTCCGCCGGCCCTTCCTCGTCCGGCGCGCAGAGGATCACGAGCGTCGAGTTGCGGAGGAAGACGAGCTCGCCGCCCGGCCGGAGCAGGCGCGACGCCTCCGGAACCCAGCGATACGGGTCGCACCAGATCGACGCGCCGTACTCCGAGAGCGCGAGATCGAACGACGCGTCGGCCAACGGCACGTCCTCCGCGTTCGCCTCGATGAACTGCACCCCGAGCCCGAACTTCGCCTCGCACCGCCGCGCCGTCTCGAGCTGCGCCGGAGTGAGGTCGACGCCCGTCACTCGTGCTCCGCGCCGAGCGAGCCAAGCGCCGAAGTACCCGGTCCCACACCCCAGCTCGATCACGTCCTTGCCCGCCACGTCCCCGAGCGCCCCGACCTCGGCTTCCGGCACACCCGTCATGCCCCAGCTGATCTCCTCCTGAGCCCAGCTCTGCTCCGCCCGCGCGTCCGTGTACTCCGCGTTCGCCTTCGTCCACGACGACCGGTTCCTGGTCAGGTAGTCAGTCAAACCAGAGCGCGATCTCACGCGGCGCCGACTCGGGCGAGTCCGAGCCGTGCACGAGGTTGTCCGGCATCGACAGCGCGAGGTCGCCGCGAATCGTCCCCGGCGCCGCGTCCGCAGGGTTCGTCGCGCCCATCGTCGCCCGGACGACCGCGATCGCGCCCTCGCCCTCGAGCACGAGCGCCAAAGTCGGCGCCGAGGTGATGAACTCGACCAACCCGCGGAAGAACTCCTTTTCGGCGTGCTCCGCATAGTGCTCCTCCGCCAACGCGCGATCGACCATGAGCAGCTTCGCGTCCACGATCTCGAGCCCGCGCTGCTCGAAGCGCGCGAGGATCTCCCCTGCCAGCGCGCGCTGCATCGCGTCCGGCTTGATCAAGACCAGCGTCCGTTCGACCGCCATCGGCGGCGGATGCTACTCGGACCCGGATTCCGTCCGAGGCGTCTCGAGCGGCGGGAACTGGATCGTCGCCGGCGTCGAGATCGGCGTCTCGCAATACGGACAGACCTGCCAGAGCGGCTCGAGCGGCGCCTTGCACGTCACGCAGGCCTGGCGCAACCGCGTCGTGCAGACCGGGCA
>JBKPFP010000056.1:0-2192 GCA_046744435.1 Actinomycetota bacterium
GTCGGCGGTGCCGGCCCGTCGCTCGACAGGCGCCGGAGGGCCACTTTCAGCGTCGTCGCGGAGGCACGCGGCCCGGGCGGCGGCCGGCGCGCGACGATCCTCGGACGCGACGTCTACGGCACGGCGGCGCTGCTCCTCGCCCGCGCGGCGCACGGCCTGGCGAGCGGCGACGTCTCGGGCACGGGCGCCCTCGCGCCCGCGGAGGCGTTCGAGCCGCGAGCCTTCCTCGGACGCGTCGCGCCGCTGCTCCAGCTCGAGTCGCTTGTGGAACTTTGACTGCGTCCTGTGGAAGGAAGTAGGTTCCACCCGAATGCGTTTGAGGCCGCTGACCGAGGCCGAGTGCTATGCCCGCTGCTACGGCTCGGGGGACGACAATGTGCGCTTCGTCCGGATCGAGCCGCGCCGCCCGAAGCTCGAGACTCGCGTCTCGGGGGAGGATCTCAGGCAAGCCTTCGAGCAGCGGCTCGACGAGCGCGAGCCGCTCCACGAGGCGCACGAAGGCCCAGCAGCGGCCGCCTGATCAGTCGGTCCAGCGGTTCGTGATCGGGACCCTGCGGTCTCTGCCGACGCGGGCGTCGCTTGCGATGCCCGCATTCAGGATGCCGGGCTTGCCCGGCATCCGTCTGAAATGACCACTCCGAGCCGAACAAGGTCACCGAGCGGCCTGAGTCAATCGCGCCAGCGATTGGTTATCGGAACACGACGGTCTCGGCCGAATGCCTTCGGCCTCAGCTTCACGCCTGGCGGCGCCTGTCGGCGCTTGTACTCGGCCTTGTCGATCAGCGCGACGGCGCGGTCGACGACGTCGGCGTCGAAGCCGTCGGCGGCCAGCTCCTCGCGTGAGCGGTCGAGCTCGACGTAGGCCTCGAGCACACGGTCGAGCGCGGGGTATGGAGGCAACGAATCCTGGTCGAGCTGGTCCGCACGCAGCTCGGCACTCGGCGCGCGCTCGATGATCGAGGCGGGGATGAGCTCGCGCTCGGCTCGCTCGTTCAGGTGCCGCGCGAGCCGGAAGACATCGGTCTTGAAGACGTCCTTGAGCAGCGCGAAGCCGCCGGCCATGTCGCCGTAGAGCGTCGAGTACCCGACCGAGAGCTCGGACTTGTTGCCGGTCGCGACGACCAGCCAGCCGAACTTGTTCGAGAGCGCCATCAGCAGGACTCCCCGAATCCTGGCCTGCAGGTTCTCCTCGGTGAGGTCGGGCTCGCGGTCGGCGAACGGCTCGGCGAGCACCTGGAGGAAGGCCTCGAAGACGGGCTCGATCGGGAGCTCGAGGAACGGCGTACCGAGCTCTTCGGCGAGCAGCCTCGCGTCGCGCCGCGTCTCCTCGGAGCTGTACCGCGACGGCATCGACACGCAGTGGACGCGGCCCGGGCCGAGCGCCTCGGAGGCGAGGGCCGCGGTCACGGCTGAGTCGATCCCGCCCGAGACGCCGATGACAATCTCGCCGAACCCGTTCTTCTCGACGTAGTCCCGCAGGCCGAGCTCGAGCGCGAGCCGCATCTGCTCGAGGTCCCCGAGCAGCGGGGCGACGACGGTCTCGGCCGGGCGTCCGTTCGTCGGCGAGTGGGACGAGCCCACGTGCACGAGCCGCACCGCAGGCTCGTCGCGCTCCGCCTCGAGCGTGCGTCGCCTGAGGTCACGCAGCCGCCGGGCGACCGCGTCGAGCGGATCGACGTCGACGACGAGCAGCGTCTCCTCGAAGCCGGGCGCGCGGGCAAGCACCTCGCCGTCGTCGTCGAGTACGACCGAGTGCCCGTCGAAGATCAGCTCGTCCTGCCCCCCGACCGCGTTCACGAAGGCGACGTAGCAGAGGTTGTCGCGCGCGCGGGTCTGGAGCATCTGCTCGCGCTCGCGCTCCTTGCCGACGTGGAACGGCGACGCCGAGATGTTCGCGATCAGCTGCGCTCCGGCGAGGGCCAGGTCCGTCGCCGGCGGCCCCGGCTGCCAGATGTCCTCGCAGACGGTCGGTCCGATCAGCACGTCGCCGAGCTCGAGGAGGTACAGATCCCGCGCGGGGGCGAAGTAGCGGTACTCGTCGAAGACGCCGTAGTTGGGCAAGAAGCGCTTGCGGTAGATCGCCTTCACCTCGCCCGCCGCACAGATCGCGCACGCGTTGCGGAGGTCGCGGTCGAAGTGCGGGACGCCGACGAGCGCCGTGATCCCGCGCGTCGCGCGTGCAATCTCGTTGA
>JBKPFP010000323.1:0-1316 GCA_046744435.1 Actinomycetota bacterium
TCGGCGCCGACGTGCTCGAGCGGCTGGCCGCGAAGCACGAGATCGCTTTCCTCCTCACGAGGCCGGACCGGCCCCGGGGCCGCGGGCGCCGGGTCGGCGCGCCGCCCGCGAAAGAGGTCGCCGAGCGGCTCGGGCTGCCCGTCCGCCAGCCGGAGCGGCTCGACGCGACGCTCGACTTCGGAGACGTCGACGCGATGGTCGTCGTCGCCTACGGCGCGCTGATCCCAGAGAGCCTGCTCGGGCAGACGCTCTGGCTCAACGTCCATCCCTCGCTGCTCCCGCGCTGGCGCGGAGCGGCGCCCGTCGAGCGCGCGCTGATGGCCGGCGACCGCGAGACCGGGGTCACGATCCACCGGACGACCGCCGAGCTCGACGCCGGCCCGATCGCCGCGCAGCGCTCGTTCCCGATCGAACCGGACGACGACGCCGGTGCCGTCTACGCGAGGGCGGGCGAGCTTGCGGCCGAGCTGCTCGAGGGCGTGCTTGCGGGCGAGCCGTCGTTTCAGCCGCAGCCCGCGGAGGGCGCGACCTACGCCGAGCGCCTCACGGCCGCCGACCGGGAGCTGGACTGGAGCAGCCCTCCGGAGGAGCTCCTGAACCGGATCCGCGCGCTCTCGCCGCACGTTGGCGCCCGCGGCGACGTCGACGGGCGCACGCTGACCGTCTGGCGCGCGCGGCCCGCAGAGCCGGCGTCGGCGCTCACGGTCGACGGGCTCGAGCTGCTCGAGGTGCAGCCGGAGGGCCGGAAGCGCATGAGCGGCGCCGAGTATCTGCGAGGGCTGCGAACCTAGCGGCTTCCATGGCCTGGAAGGACTGGATCCGCACCGTCGAGGTCGAGCCGTCGCTGTACGCGGCCGACTTCTCGAGCCTCGGAGAGCAGATCGAGACGCTCATGCGCGCGGGCGCGCGCGTGTTCCAGTTCGACGTCGGTGACGGGCACTTCATCGAACCGATCACGATCGGCCCGATCGTCCTCCAGTCGATCTCGCCGCTCATCCACCGCTTCGAGGGGGTCATCGACTGCCACTTGATGGTCGACGATCCCGAGCACCACTTCGAGCTGATCAAGAAGGCGGGCGGGGACAGCGTCACGTTTCACGTCGAGGCGTGCGAGGAGCCCTGGAAGGCGATCAAGCACGCGCGAGACCTCGGGCTCGGGGTCGGCGTCGCGTTCAATCCCGAAACCAGCGTGGAGGACGCCGTCGGAGCGTCGATCGGGGCCGATCTCGTCCTCTGCATGAGCATCCATCCGGGCTACTCGGGCCGGGAGTTCATGCCGGAGGCGCTTGACCGGCTGCGCGAGGCCCGGCGCCGTG
>JBKPFP010000448.1:0-3493 GCA_046744435.1 Actinomycetota bacterium
CGACGTTCCCGGGTAACTGGGAGACCGTGAGCAGCACGCCGGCTGAATTTCCGGGCCCGTGGAACGGCCACGGGCACGCCAACGACAACTCCGCGCTTGGACCCGTGCTCTGCCCCTAGTCGTGCAGACGCTCGATCCGGCCTGGAAGGGCGCCCACGCGGGCGCCCTTCTCGTTCCGGAGGACCGATGCGCCGCCCTCGTGCGACGACGGTCTAGGTCTCGCGCGGCGTGAAACGGTGTGTGATTCCGAGGAAGAACGGGACCAGCAGAAGCCCGAAGACGGCCTGCGCATCGAGACGAAGCCCAACCTAACGCCGCTGACGGACGCCGACCGGGCGGTCGAGCGCGCACTCCGGGAGCGGATCGCCGACAGCCGTCCGGACGAGGGCTTCTTCGGCGAGGAGGAAGGGCGACGACGCTGGGGTCCGGTGGGTCATCGACCCGATCGACGGGACGAAGAGCTTCTCGCGCGGCGTTCCCGCATGGGCGACCCTGATTACGCTCGAGCGAGAGGACGAGGTTGTCTGCGGCGTCATCTCGGCGCCGGCGCTCCGCCACCGCTGGTGGGCAGCTCATGGCGAGGGCGCGTTCAGGGACGGGGAAAGGATCCGCGTCTCGGCGGTGTCGCGTCTCGCTGATGCCTCCGTGTCGTCGACGTATGGGCGCGACCTCGTGACGGTCGAGCGGGCCGTCTGGCACGCTCGTTCATTCGGCGATTTTTGGCAGCACGCGCTCGTCGCCGAAGGCTCCGTCGATGCAGCGGTTGATGGGAGGCTCGCCCCCTGGGACTACTCGGCGCTCGTGCCGATCATGGAGGAGGCGGGCGGCCGTGTGAGCGGACTCGATGGCGGCCCCGCCACGCCAAAGGAGCAGGTCGTCACCTCGAACGGGTTGCTGCACGACGAGCTGCTCGCGCTCCTGAACCAGAGTAGCTTCTTGGGGGACGAGGATTCGGGCGCCCGCCCGCTAGGGCTCGGCCAGCTGGCTGCTGCGCGATGGTCGCCACCGCTCGCCGTCTTTGGCGCACGGCCGCTTCGTGGTCGATTCCGCGCGTGTCCCGAGAGCGACCCGGCGCCTACCGCGAACGACCGATCGTGTAGACGACGGCCGGATAGTCCTCGTCGACGATCGTTGTCCGCTCGGAGTGCATCCCGATCTTTTCGCGACACGACGCGACGCGAAGTGGTCGGGATGAATGATCGCTACAAGCCGTGTGAGGCCAAAGCGTCTGAAAGCTAGGTCTCGAGCGGTCTTTGCAGCCTCGGTCGCGATTCCTTCGTTCCGACACGTCTTCTTCGTGTGCCACCCAATCTCGATTTCCGGGCTGCCGCCGAGCGGCAGAGGCCTGATCCCGCAATAGCCAAGAAAGGTGGACGTCGAGCGGGAGGCGATGAACCAGAATCCGAACCCGCGTTCGTTGTACAGGGCGAGATTCCGGCTGATCCACGCAGACGCTTCGTCCCTCGTTTTCGTACGCGGGTAGAACCTCATCTGGTCCTCATCCGCAACCATCGCGGCCAGCTCGTCGAGGTCGCGCTCGCTGAACTCGCGTAGCCTCAGCCGGTCAGTCTCGACGAGCGACCTCATTGGTCGGATGTTGGGTCGCGGACGTCACTTTCCCCGAGCGAGTGCTCGATTCCGAGCAGGACGCGATCGCTTTCGCGGAGACGTGACGTGCGCGATGGCCGCGCGAGACGCTCCTCGAG
Organism: Actinomycetota bacterium; assembly: GCA_046744435.1. Lineage (GTDB taxonomy): Bacteria > Actinomycetota > Thermoleophilia > Gaiellales > Gaiellaceae > VAXT01. Next base: position 1,707 of record JBKPFP010000448.1, read on the forward strand.
CGCCTCGGTGAGGTCGGTGGGTGTCGCGCAGACGCGTTCGGCGCCGGCCGCGCGCAACGCCGCGACGTTGCCATAGCCCCACGCGACGGCGAGCGCGCGGAGGCCGGCGGCCCACGCCGACTCGATGTCGCTGGGCAGGTCGCCGACGCCGATACCTTCGTCGACGCCAAGAGATCGCAGCGCGGCGAACTGCGGCGCCGCGGCGGGTTTGTGCTCGTCGCTGTCCTCGAAGGCGATTACTAGCTCAATCCATCTGTCGAGGCCGGTCGCCGCCAGCTCGGTGACGGCGTCCTCGCGCAGCTTGGAGGTGACGACGGCGACCGGCACACCGCGATTGCGCAGGTGCTGGAGCAGCCGCCGTACGCCGGGGAATGCTTGGGCGAGTCCTTCGCGCTCCTGGCGGTATCGAGCGACGAAGACATCGACCAAGAGGTCGGCAGCCGCCTCATCGAGGTGGGCCATGTGCGTCCGGATCGGGCTACCGATCGCCATCAGCTGGAGGATCTGTGACTCCTCAAGTTCCAGCGCGAGCACCTCGCGCGCCGCCAGCTGGTGCGCGCGTACATAAACAGCGCGTAGGTCGACGAGCGTCCCGTCGAGGTCGAACAGAACCGCTTGCCCAGCCAGAGAGCGAGTATCGCAGCACGGACGGCCGGACGGGCTTCGAGCGAGTCGACGCCGACCGACGGGAGCCCGGTCTTCGACGGTGTGTCGGTCCGCCAGCCTGAACTACGCCGCCGGCGAATCGTGGGGCGTGTTGGCCTGCCACTCTTGCCTGATCTCTCGCATCAGCGGCGGATACACGATTAGGTGCCGAAACGGCGCGATGACGGCCATGTAGGCCCTCCCGAAGAGACCGTTCGGCTTCACGAGCACCGCCATCTGGCCGCGGAAGCCGCCGCCATCGTCCGGGACCCAGCCGATGTGCATCACGCCGTGCACGGTCCGGTTGACCACCTCTGCCGCCCACCCGTTGTCCGTCAGGTAGACCGAGCGGAAGGGGAGCGTGTCGAATTCAGGACCAGCCGGACCGTCGCGCAGATCGGCCGGCAACCGGTCACGCAGCGTGGGCACCCGGGAGCCGACGCCGGACTCCGGGTCATCCCAGCCGAGCAGCGCCCCAAGCTTCCAACGGATCGCGAAGAGCGTGCGGGCGACCCGGGATGGATTCGTCGCCGTGTCACCCACGGCGAACTGCCACACGAGCCGCGGGAAGTCGTCACGGCCACCCGGTGTCGGCAACGCCCACACGTCATAGAGGCGGAAATCGGGCGTGATCTCGTGAATCCGCCAAGGCCGGGAGGTGTGGGCCTCGTTCGGAAGTCTCATGTCGTGTGCGCCTCCATCGGTTCAAGACGTGTCGCGGCAAGGGCACGCGGCGCTCGAATCGCTCGGCAAGAAGGTGCGCGGGAAAGCACCGGGGTAAAACCCTCGCAACCCGGCGTAGGGTTCGCAAACTCGAACCGCCTGCAAATCGGCAGATCTACGCCGGGACCGAGTTTGTGCACCCCACACGCGTTCGCAACGGAGTTCTCGATGCGGATGCTGTGCCAATGTTTTTGGCGACAGCTCTGCCGTGAAACAAGTCGGGGGCGGTCGTCGCCCCCGACTTCAGTCCGCTTCGGGTCTACCTACTGCTTGCCGCTGAAGTAGGGAAGCAGCTCGGCCGGCTGCGGCTGGCCATGGAAGGCCTGGTAGCCGAGCAGCTGCCCGGTCGTGCAGGCGAGGATCGAGACGCCCTCGATCGGCGTCAGCTTCTCCTCCCGCACAGCCTCGACCACGGACTC
>JBKPFP010000243.1:0-6762 GCA_046744435.1 Actinomycetota bacterium
CGCTCCCCGGCCTTCGGCTTCTCGAGCTCGGTCTCTTCCGCCTCTTCCTCCGGGAAGACGGCTTCCTCGGCCTCGCCGGCCAGGAGGCGCAGGAACTGATCCTTGTCGATCGTCTCGCGCTCGATGAGGATTCCCGAGAGCTTGTGCAGCTCCTCGATGTGCTCCTCGAGCACCTTGCGGGCGCTCGAGTGCGCCTGGTCGATGACCGAGAAGATCTCGTCGTCGATCAGCCGTGAGATCTCCTCCGAGTAGTCCGGCTCCGCGGCCATCTCGCGACCGAGGAACGGCATGTCCTGGTTCCGCCCGAGCACGCGCGGCCCGAGCTTGTCGCTCATCCCGTAGCGCATGATCATCTGCTTTGCTGTGGACGTGACCTTCTCGAGGTCGTTGGCGGCGCCCGTGGTCACCTCGTTGAAGACGAGCTCCTCCGCGGCGCGGCCGCCGAGGATCGACGCGAGCTGCTTCATAAGCGTCGTCTTCGTCGTCAAATAGCGGTCTTCGCGCGGGAGCGAGATCGTGTAGCCGAGCGCCTGGCCCCGGCTGATGATCGAGATCTTGTGCACCTCGGCGTCCTGGTCGAGGTAGTGCCCGACGAGCGCGTGGCCCATCTCGTGGTAGGCGGTCACCTTGCGCTCCTCCTCCGAGAAGAGCCGAGTCTTCTTCTCGGGGCCGGCGATCACGCGCATGATCCCTTCCTCGAGCTCCTCCTGGGCGATCGTCTTCTTGCCGCGGCGCGCGGCGAGCAGCGCGGCCTCGTTGACGAGGTTGGCGAGGTCGGCGCCCGTGAAGCCCGGCGTGCCGGCGGCGAGCGTGTCGAGCTCGATCTCCTGCGCGAGCGGCTTGCCCTTCGCGTGCACCTCGAGGATCTTGCGGCGGCCGTTGCGATCGGGGCGGTCGACGACGATCTGACGGTCGAAACGCCCCGGGCGGAGCAGGGCCGGGTCGAGGATGTCCGGCCGGTTCGTCGCGGCGATGAGGATGATGTTGTCCTTCAGCTCGAACCCGTCCATCTCGACGAGGAGCTGGTTGAGCGTCTGCTCGCGCTCGTCGTGCCCGCCGCCGAGCCCGGCGCCGCGGTGCCGGCCGACTGCGTCGATCTCGTCCATGAAGACGATGCACGGCGCCGCCTGCTTCGCCTGCTCGAACAGGTCGCGCACGCGACTCGCGCCGACGCCCACGAACATCTCGACGAAGTCGGAGCCCGAGATGGAGAAGAACGGCACGCCGGCCTCGCCGGCAACCGCACGCGCGAGGAGCGTCTTACCGGTTCCGGGCGGCCCGTAGAGCAGGACGCCCTTCGGGATCCGGGCGCCGAGAGCCTGGAACTTCTTCGGGTTCTCGAGGAACTCCTTGATCTCGTGCAGCTCCTCGACGGCCTCCTCGACCCCGGCCACGTCCTTGAAGCCGATCTTCGGCGAGTCGGGCGTCATCCGCTTGGCGCGGCTCTTGCCGAAGCTCATCACCTTCGAGCCGCCGCCCTGCACCTGGTTCATGAGGAAGATCCAGAAGCCGAAGAGCAGGACGAACGGGAGCAACGAGGTGAGGATCGTCCACCATGCAGACGAGCCCGTGCCCTTCGAGTCGAACTCGACGCCCTTCTTGATCAGCAGCTGCTCGAACGCCTCCTGCGACTGGTCGCTCGGGTAGTGCGTCTTGATCTTCGTCCCGTCGGAGAGCTCGGCCTTCACCTCGCGCTTGTTCGGGCCGAATGTGACCTCCTTGACGGAGTCGGGCCGGTTCCGCACCTGCTCCTGGAGCTGCGAGTAGGTGTACTTCTTCGAGTCCTTGCCGCCGCCCATCAGCGTCTGACTCGCCAAGTAGACGAGCAGCACGATCACGATGAGCGGGAAAAGCGCGCTGCGGAAAAATCGATTCAAAGAGAGGCGTCCTCCTCGACCAGCGTAGCACCCTGTCTTATTCGTACCTCCGCCGTACGGGGTTCCTTTACGGGTTCGTTACGGCTCGGGCGATGTCCTGTTCCACGTCGGCAGCCGGCCCCCTCGCCATCTCACTCTTTCGAGGCTCGCGTTACTCGGCGCCCTGGGGTGCGAAGTCCTCGTTGAGCACCCCGACGTAGGGCAGGTTGCGGTAGCGCTCCGCGAAATCCAGGCCGTACCCGATCACGAACTTGTTCGGGATCTCGAACCCGACGTAGCGGACGGGGACGTCGATCTCGCGGCGGGCCGGTTTCGTCATCAGCGCGCAGACCTCGAGCGACGCGGGCTCGCGGGCGCGGAGCGTGCGCATCAGGTACGAGAGCGTCAGCCCCGAGTCGATGATGTCCTCGACGACGAGCACGTCCCGCCCCGCGAGCGGGATGTCGAGGTCCTTGAGGATGCGCACGACACCGGAAGAGTCGCTGGCCGCCCCGTAGCTGGAGATGGCCATGAAGTCGACCTCGCACGGGATCGTCAGGGCCCGCATCAGGTCGGCCATGAAGAAGACGGCGCCCTTGAGGACGCCGACCAGGAGCAGGTCGCGTCCCGCGTAGTCGGCCGAGATCTCCTCGCCAAGCTCGGCGACGCGGGCCCGCAGCGCCTGCTCGTCGAGGAGCACTTCGGCCACGCCTTGCTCGAGCTCAGTCTGTGCGTTCTGCACGGACTCCTTCCGCTTCCACGATCCCCGGCACGGCCACGACCTCCTCGCCGCGCACCACGAGTGGCCACGCCTCGCGCTCCGAACGGGGGATTTTCGCGTCGACGAACACGTCCTGGATCTTCTTCGACCGCCCGGCGAGCCGGTCGCCGGGACGCCACCCACGTACCTTAAGGCCCCGCTCGGCGGCGGAGATGCGCCACGCGCCCCAGCGGACCTCGCCCTCGAGCGCGACGGGCGTCTGCTCGAGCCAGACCCGGTCGTACTCGCGCACCGCGGTCAGGCCGGTGCCGAGGTCGATGCGCTTCGAGCCGACCGGCGCCGTGAGCAGCTCCGCGAGCGGCGACGGCTCGCGCGTGAGGCGCAGGAGGTTCTCCTCGGCGACCGGGTGCAGCTGTCGGAGGAGCGGCAGGATCTGCTCGCGGATCAGGCCGCGCTTCGTGTCGCGGTTCGTGGAGTCGACGCGGAAGTCGAGGCCGACTGCGCGGCAGTCCGCCTCCGTCTCCGCGCGGGCGCGCTCGAGCAGCGGCCGGACGACGCCGTCCTCGCGCTTGGCCTTGATCCAGCCAGGCGCGCCCGACGAGACGAGGCGGTAGAGGACGGTCTCGACCTGGTCGGAGCGCGTGTGGCCGGTGGCGCGGAGCCGATCGTTCGCGAACGAGTAGCGGAGCTCGCGCAACTCGTCCTCGGTCTGACCACCGCGCCCGTCCGCGACTTCGGCGCCGAGCACCTCGCGGCAGAAGCGGGCGTCCGCTTCGGACTCCTCGCCGCGCAGCCCGTGGTCGACGTGCAGCGCGGAAACGTCGTAGCCCAGCTCGCGCAGCGCGTGCCACAGGCATGTCGAATCGGGACCGCCGGAGACGAGGACGGTGACCGGGCCGTCGGCCTGGATCAGCTCGTGCTCGCGAACGAAGCGTTCGACATCCTGGCGAAAAAGCCCTGGATCCATGAGGAAAAGGTACTCAGAACAGCAAGCTGCGGTAGCTGCCTGCACGGCGCATCCCGATCGCCTCGTAGACGCGGATCGCGGGCGCGTTCTCGGGGCGGACGAAGAGGCAGACGGCCGGCGTGCGCTCGAGCAGGCGCCGGCAGAGGTCGCGCATCCCCCGCTGCGCGTAGCGGCGGTTCCGGACCGGCGGATCGACCCAGACCTGCTGCAGCTGCACCGCGCTCGAAGTCCACGCCGAGGCCTCGGCCTTGAAGAGGATCGTCCCGTCCTCGACCCAGAGCCACGACCGGCCCTCCTGGATCTGGCTGACCGTGCGACGCAGGAAGCTCTCGGGATCGCGCGCGAGCGGATCGATGCCGAGCTCCTCGCGGTGCGTCGCTGCGCAGGCCGGCAGCAGCAGGTCGAGATCCTGGGAGCGCGCCTCTCGGAGGCCCGTCTCCCCGGCTGCGGGTGGTGAGTCGATCACGTAGACCGGCTGGCCCGGTCGGTCCTCGCGCGGCCGGGGCAGGCGCGGCCTGGCCTCGTCCCAGAGCTCGCCGACGGCGCGCTCGTCGCCGATGATCATGCGCGTCGAGCGCCTGCCGGTCTCCTCCGCGAAGGCCTCGCACCCATCGCCGGACGGGACGACGTTCGCGCCGAAGTAGCACAACGCGTCGAGCTGCCCGTCGCCCTCGACTCCGCCGAAGCGGGCGTAGCCGCGCCGCGCGGCGTCCTCCAGGAAGACGCGCTCGATCGGGTCGCGTGCGCAGAACTCGAGGATCTGGTCGAGAGCCGGCGTCACGAGCACCACAGGATTGTCCCGCGTTAGGGTGCGCCGATGCCGATCCACATCCGCGCCGAGCCGGGCGACTACGCCGAGGCCTGCCTCCTGCCCGGCGACCCGCTGCGCGCGAAGTACATCGCCGAGACGTACCTCGACGGCGCGGTGCAGCGCAACGAGGAACGCGGGCTCTGGGGCTTCACCGGAGAGTTCGAGGGCAAGTCGGTCTCCGTCCAGGCGACCGGCATGGGCTGCCCGACGGCGGCGATCGTCATGGAGGAGCTCGTCCAGCTCGGCGTGAAGCGCTTCCTGCGCGTCGGCACCTGCGGCGGCCTGCAGACCGACCTCGAGCTCGGCGACCTGATCGTCGCGCTGACGGCGGTGCCCGCCGACGGGACGGCCCGGCACTACACGGGCCACGAGCCGCACTGTCCAACCGCCGACTGGGAGCTCGTCCACGGCGCCGTCCACGCTGCGAAGGAGCTCGGCCAGCCGATGCGGGTCGGAGCCATCGCCTCCTCGGACACGTTCTACGACCCGGACGAGAGGCGCCACGGCCGCTGGTCGGCCCGCGGGGTGCTCGCGGTCGAGATGGAAGCGGCCGTGCTCTTCACGCTCGGCGCCCTGCGCAAGGTGCAGGCCGGGTGCCTGCTGACCGTGAGCGATATCGTCGTCGGCGGCGAGTTCACGCGCATCTCGGATGAGGATCTGAAGGCCGCGGTCGATCGCATGACCCGGGTCGCACTCGCAACCGTGACCGCCAAACGCCATTAGCACGGTCTTTCTCGTCAACCCGGCTTCGGAGAACGGCTCCACCGGCCGCCGCTGGCCCGAGATCGCCCACCTCGCCGCCGAACGCGGCCTGCACGGCGAGACGCTGTTCTCCGAGCGGCCGGGCCAGCTGACGGAGCTCGCCCGCGGCGCAGTCGCGGACGGCGCCTCGCTGCTCGTCGCGGTCGGCGGCGACGGCACCGTCTACGAGGTGGCGAACGGCATCGGTGACTCGCAGGAGGTCGAGCTTGCCGTGATCCCGCGCGGCACCGGCTGGGACTTCGTGCGCACGCATGGCATCCCGCGCAAGCTCGAGGATGCGATCGACACGGCCCGGACGGGGGCCGTGCGCGAGCTCGACCTCGGCCGCGCGACCTACCGCTCCTGGGCCGGCGACGAGCAGAGCTCGTACTTCGCGAACATCGGCAGCGTTGGCATGAGCGGCGCCATCGCGCGGCGCGCCAACGCGAGCTCGAAAGCGCTCGGCGGCAAGGTCTCCTACGCCTTGGCGACGGTCGCGGTCTTCGTCCGCTGGCATCCGGGCGAGATGCATGTCACCGTCGACGCCGAGCAGCGAGCGGCCAGCATGCACGACGTCATCGTCGCGATCGGTCGCTACTTCGGCGGCGGCATGAAGATCTCCCCCGAAGCGGAGCCGGACGACGGGCTCTTCGACGTCGTCATCCTTGGAGCCGGCACGATGCGCGACCTCGTCCTCACGCTGCCGAAGGTCTACCGCGGCACTCATCTCGCGCACCCGAAGATCGAGCTCTTACGCGGCCGCGCGGTCGTGGTCGACGCCCCCGAACCGGTGCCGATCCAGCTCGACGGCGAGCAGCCTGGAACGACGCCGGCGCGCTTCGAGATCGTCCCGCGTGCGCTGCGCCTGCGCGTGCCCGGCTAGCTGCTAGGTCCCGGCCCACGGGCCGGGACTCGCCTCGCTTGATGCCAGCGCCCTACGCGCGTGTGGTGGGAGCCGTAACTCAGCGTGGCGGGCGCCACACTGCTAAGGAGCATTCGGCGAGCCGGCTCCTTCGGACCTACGCGGCTCCTCAGCTGCTCGAGCTTGAGGCCGAGCCGCCGCTCTTGCGCCGCGGCGTCGTACGCGCCTTCGCGCTAGTGGAGGCGCGCTTCGTGCCGGTCGTCCGCTTGGTCGTGCGCGTGCTGCGGGCTTTGGCGCCCTTGCCTTCGAGCTGGTCGAGCCGCTTCTCGAGCGCCGTCACCCGCTTCTCGAGTGGATCGAGGGTGCGGAGGCGCCGCTGCATCTCGTCCAGACGCTTCGTCATCGCGGCCGCCTGGTCGACGAGCGACTTCGCTCCGGGGAGCTCCGTGATGCGCCCGACGACCTGCTCGCCCCGGTCGGCCAGCTTGCTGAGCAGATCCTGCTTGCGTGGTTGAGCCATCGCCTGCCTTTCAGCTTTTCGTGGGCTTGTCCTCCAGAGAGTACTCACCGCCGAGGGACGGTCCTAATCCTCTGCGTACTAACAACCGAGGAAAGGTGGCGTCCGAATATCTACGAAACCTTCACCAGACCCTTACCCGCGCCGACCGACTGCGCGACTAGCCTGGAGACAGATGACGATCAAGCTCCCGAAGCCCCATCGTCACACCGAGGTCACGATTTACGTCCTTCGGCAGCGCGCTGGGGTCCCGTACGAGGTCGAGCACAAGGTCTGCTCGTCCTGCC
>JBKPFP010000164.1:0-2452 GCA_046744435.1 Actinomycetota bacterium
GGGCCGCGGCGACCCTCGGTCTCGATCGCCTTGCGGAGCTTCTGGTTGATCGCGCGAACCTCCGCCGGGCTGGTGGCCGGGTCGTAGCGGACGGAGGTCAGCCCGAGCAGGTCGCTCGGCAGCTTCGAACCGTGCGCGTGGCGGATGAACGTGCGCCGGATGCCGAGCGCGCCGCCGAACAGCCCGGCTTCGAACACCACGTTGTCGCGCGGCGACGCCTGGCCAGGCTGGGACGCATCCGTCGTGGTCCAGTCGTCCTGGGCGAACACGAACGCGGCGAAATCGACTTCCTGGGAGAGCTCGACGAGTCGGTCGAGGGTGGACCGCCCCGGATTGAATGTGGTCGTCCAGGGCTCGACGTCAGCGACGTCCTCGAGCCCGCGCGTGATCGCCTGGAGCAGTTTGGCCTGCTTGCCCGACGACCCGAGGAAGATGCGCGGCTTGTTCACGCGCGATTCATGATGACGGAAGAGCGAAGGGCTAAAGGTCCGTCTGCGCTCCCGCCGGATGTTGCCCTTGGGGACGACACGCAGATGGAGCATTTCTGGAGCAGGGCGCTCGCAACTGGTGGCAACCGCGGCAAAAGGGCAGGCCCTGAAAAAGGCTCGAACAACCCGCGGCCATCACAGCCGCGGTCTTGGCGGGTAGATCGGCGGCAAACGCTCCGACCGCTGCGCTCACGATGTACGGGCACGACCAAATCTATCGTGCGTCGCGCTGCGAGAAGCAGCGACGGTGGCCGGCCGCGCTTCGATCGCGCTTGTTGCACCGGCTCGAGGGCGTACCACTCGCGCTCCTCCTCGGGGTGAGGACGGGGGATGTCGGGGGCGAGGAGGCGTTGCTACGAGCTGATCTCGGACCCGGGCGTGCACGTGATGCCAGGTCTGACTGCCAACACATCGGGATCGCCGACGAATTCCACGACGATCCGCCGGACCCACGGCGCTCGGGTCGGGCGTAGAGTCTTCCTCATGAATCCGACGTTCCAGCTGGGCCGGATCGCCGGCATCCGGATCAGTGTCAACTGGAGTTGGCTGATCGTGTTCGCACTAATCGTCTGGTCGCTCGCGGTAGCCGTCTTCCCGTCGCAGAACCCCGGCTTCTCCGACGGCGAGTACGTGGCGCTGGCCGTCGCGGCCGCGCTTCTCTTCTTCGCTTCGTTGCTTCTCCACGAGCTCGGACACGCACTGCAGGCGCGGCGAGAAGGAGTCGAGATCGAGGGAATCAACCTCTGGCTTTTCGGCGGCGTGGCGCAGTTCAAGGGCGCCTTTCCGAGCGCCGGCGCCGAGTTCCGGATCGCGATCGCCGGGCCGGCGGTATCGCTCGCGCTTGGCGTTCTCTTCGTCCTCGTCGCCGTCTTCGCACCGCTTCCGGACGCGATCGACGGCGTCGTTACCTGGCTCGGGTATACGAACCTGATTCTGCTCGCGTTCAACCTCCTTCCCGCGCTGCCGCTGGACGGAGGCCGCCTGCTCCGCTCGGCACTCTGGCATTTCAGGGGCGACCTGCAGTGGGCGACATGGGTGGCTTCGGCGATTGGCCGCGGGTTCGGTTACTTGTTCATCGCACTCGGGTTGTTCATGTTCATCGTCGAGGGAGCGTTCAGCGGCGCGTGGCTCGCGTTCATCGGCTGGTTCCTGCTCCAGGCGGCGACGGCCGAGACCCGCTACGTCGCGACCCAGCAGGCCCTGGACGGACTCAAGGTTCGCGACCTGATGATCCGCCAGCCCGTGACCGTGGAGGGCGACCTCACCCTCGGCCAATTCATGGATGGCGTCGCCCGGTCACGGCGATACACGACGTATCCGGTGCTCGAGCAAGGGCGCCCGGTCGGGCTCCTCGCCTTCCGTTCCGTCGCCGCCGTGCCGCGCGACGAGTGGAACACCCGCCGTGTGCGCGACGCGATGATTCACCGTGAGAAGGTCCCGCTCCTCCATGAGGACGAATCGGCGGTCGACGCGCTCGCCGAGCTCTCCACGAGCGATGTGAACCGCGGCCTCGTCATCGATGATGGCAACCTCGCGGGACTGCTCTCGATCACGGACCTGGCACGAGCCCTCGAGGTTGGGCGGCCTTCCCAGCCTGCCCGCGCACGGGTGCCGACGCGCGCGCCGTAGGCGGCGGCCGCTGAGCGCGGGTCGGCCGCCAACGCAGCACGCCGAGCGCGTTCTCTCGAGAGCGACTCGCCGCGCCATGCGAATACCGCACCGCCGCGAAGACGGGCGCACAAAACCGTCACACCCGCGCCGCAGTTGCGATCATCCCAGTGCACATGGGCCGGTTGATCCCGATAGGCACATACGCGACACGAAGCGAGGCGGAGATCGTCGAAGGGCTGCTCGCGTCATTCGGGATTGCGGCGACGATTAGGGCAGACGATGCCGGCGGCGCCTATCCATTCGATCTGTCGGGCGGGGCACAGGTCCTCGTCGACGAGAGCGACGCCGAGGCG
>JBKPFP010000484.1:0-3266 GCA_046744435.1 Actinomycetota bacterium
TCGTTCTACGAGAACGCCGATCGGCCGTGGGGGCTCTCGGCCGCATCCGACCAGGGCATTGCCGGGTCGGTGATGTTGATCGAGGGCTCGCTCGTCACGATCGGCGCGCTCGCCTGGCTCTTCCTGCGGCTCGCCGAGGAGGGCGAGTTGCGCCAGGAGCTGATCGAGCGCGGCCTCGACCCGCGGGCGGTGCGGCGGGCCGTCCGCTACGGACGCGCGGAGGACATGGCCGAGCCCCGCTGAATTCCCAAGGTTGCCCATGCGCTCTACGGGCTTCCACCACGTCGACATCGTCGCCTCCTCGATCGAGCGCAGCCTGCCGTTCTACCGCGACCTGCTCGGACCGCTCGGCTGGCACGGGATCAGCGAGGTGCAGGGCGAGCAGGGCGAGACGATCTGGTACCTGTTCGGCCCGGGCAGCTCGCTCGGCGTGCGCGAGGCGCGCAGCGAGCGGGAGAAGCCGTTCGACCGCTACGAGGTCGGCCTCCACCACATCGCCTTCGAGGCCGCGTCCCGAGCGGCCGTGAACGAGCGCGCCGAGTGGCTGCGCTCGCAGGGCGCAGAGATCGAGAGCGGGCCGGAGGAGTACTGGTACCTGCCCGGGTACTACGCCGTCTTCTTTTACGATCCCGACGGCTTGAAGCTAGAGATCGTTCACGTTCCCGGTCACGCCGCCTGACGAAAGGAGAACTGGATGTCGACGCGCCCGACCGAGCCGTCGTCCCGAGCCTACGGATACGCAGCTGGATTCGACATCGCCCGGCTCCCGATTCCCGGCAACGCCGAGTTCCTGATCTACGTGATCGTGCTGATCGTCTTCGGCCTGATCGCCATCTTCGACGACCACGTGAGCGCCGACAGGTTCGTCTGGGGCGCGACCTGGGTGACCGTCGGCTACTTCGTCAGCCGCGGGCTCGCGAAAGCTACGCGGGTCCTCGAGCAGTAAGGCGCTTGACTGCGACCCTGGCGGGCCGGACAGGTCCGCCGGGGCGCACCTTCCGCAGCAGTCGCTGCTGCTTGAGCCTCGCGAGCGGCGTCATCGAGATCATCGGCGGCGGTAGCAGCTCCTCCTGGGTCTGCGCGTTCAGGTGCTCCCAGTGGAGGCCGTACGGCGTCCATGGTGCGATGACGTTGAAGACGTCGAGCCCCCGGGTGATGTCGTTCGCGTAGATGCTGCCGTTGTACCAGTAAGACGACCAGGTATTCGCGGCTCCGCGGCCCTCGACTGCGTCGTAATAAGCGATCTCGGCTGGGTTCGCAGGGTCGTTGAAATCGACGACGCTCGTGCCGCCGCCGTACCAGGCCGCCACGAGCAGGTACCGCCCGGCGACCGGAATGAGGTTGCCGTTGTGGACAGAGCAATAGACGCCCTGGGGGCGAGGAATCATGAAGGAGCTCATGAGGGCGCCGTCGCTCACCCGGTAGATCCAGATGCGCCCGTTACCCGTGGACGAGCAGCTGCCGGTGCCCTCGTCGTCGAAGACGACGTATTGGCCGTCCCAGGTGAACTCGGCCGAGTGCCAGAAGTTCACCGAGGCGACGTCGAGGTGGACGGCGCTCAGCGTTCCCGGATTGGCCGGGTCGGTGATATCCCAGATCTGGCCCTCGCTCATGCATGAAGCAGCCGCCTTGTGGATCGCGAGGAAGACCGTGATGTCGTGGCAGCCGACCCCGAAGTACGGGGGTGCAGAGATCGGTGGCTCGGCAATCACGCTCGCCGTCTCGGGCGCGTCGAGCGGAACGGAGACGATCGAGATCTTTGCGTGCGGCGACAGGCATCGCGGCCCCACGCTCACCGGATAGGAGGAGACGTAGAGCAGAACGCGGTTGTTCGGCGGATCGGGAACGACCGTGTGCGTGTGCGATCCGCAGTCGGTGTAGACGGCGCGGATGAGCTGAGGCGCCTGCCGATTGGTGATGTCGAAGATGCGGATCCCTTCGAAGCAAGTCGGCGGGCCGCAGGATGCGGGCCTGTCGGACGAGTTGTTCGGACTGCACACCGTGTCTCCGTCGAGCTGAGGCGTGTCGATCGACATGAAGAGCAGCATCCGGCCGTCGTGCTCCCAGAGCGAGACGTCGTTCTGCGGCCCGCGACAGAGGAAGTTGGCGCGCAGCCGCTCGTCGCCCTGCCGCGAAATGTCGAAGATGCGGAAGCCGTCGTAGTTGCCGGCGACGACGGTGTTGCCCCACATGGCGATGTCCGAATGCGTTCGCGTCGGGGTCTCGGGGAAGCTCCAGTCGATGCGCATCCCGAAGTGCGCGTCGGCGTTGTGATGCGCGTTGCCGGCCCCGGGCAGCGCGAACGCTGCTGCGCACGCGAGTACCAGCAGATATCCGAAACGCGACGTCCCCACCCCGGGCGCGATCTTAAAGCCTCGCGCTACGCGTTACTAGTCTCGAAGCGAAGTTTTGCCAGGCGCCGCCCCTCCGGGATCCGCGTCGGGTAGCGGCGCGTGAAGCAGGCGCGGCAGAACTCGCTCTCCGGTCGATGCGTCGCGTTCTGCGCTCCCTCGAGCGAGAGGTAGGCCAGGCTCGTCGCGCCGATCTGGGCCCGCACGTCTTCGACGGTCTTGTCGGCGGCTGCGAGCTGCTCCTCGTCGGCGAAGTCGATCCCGTAGAAGCAGGGCGAGACGATCGGCGGAGCCGAGACCCGCACGTGCACCTCCTGTGCGCCCGCCTCGAAGAGCACGGCGACGATCCTGCGCGTGGTGTTCCCGCGCACGATCGAGTCGTCGACGACGACCAGGCGCTTGCCGGCGACCTCCGCGAGCGGGTTGAACTTCAGCTTGATGCCCTGCTCGCGCAGGCCCTGATCCGGCTGGATGAACGTGCGGCCGACATAACGGTTCTTGATCAGGCCCTCCGAGAAGGCGATGCCGCTCGCCCGCGCAAAGCCGATCGCGGCCGGAGTGCCCGAGTCGGGGACGGGCATGACGAGGTCGGCCTCGACCGGCGCTTCTGCGGCGAGCCGCTCGCCCATCCGCACCCGTGCCTCGTGCACCTCGATGCCCGCGAGCCGCGAGTCGGGGCGGGCAAGGTAGATGAACTCGAACAAGCAGAGCGCGCCGCCGTTCGCCGTCGGGAGCGCCTGCGTCGAGCGCACGCCCTGGTCGTCGACGGCGACCAGCTCTCCGGGCGCGACCTCGCGCTCGAGCGCCGCACCGACGAGGTCGAGCGCGCACGTCTCGGAGGCGAGCACCGCGTCGCCGTCGATGCTGCCGAGGGCGAGCGGTCGGAAGCCGTGCGGGTCGCGGAAGCCGACGAGG
>JBKPFP010000033.1:0-2792 GCA_046744435.1 Actinomycetota bacterium
GCGGCGGCACCAACCCGGCCACCCACCTGCGCCGCGACATGCTCGCCCACGAGCTGATGTTCCTCACCCGCGGGCAGCCGGTCGTCTACTACGGCGACGAGCAGGGCTTCACCGGCGCCGGCGGCGACCAGGACGCGCGGCAGGACATGTTCCCGTCGCAGTCCCTGCAGTACAACAACCTCAGCGACCCGATCCCCGGTGACGACGGGGCGGGGAACAACGACAACATCGGCTCCGACGCGACGCCGATGGACGACAACTTCGATCCGTCGCACCCGCTCTACCGGGAGCTCGCGCGGCTGGCGAAGATAACCCGTCGCAATCCGGCGCTGCGCAACGGAGCGCAGCAGAGCCGCTACTCGTCGGCGTCCGCGGGGATCTACGCCTTCTCGCGCATCGACCGCTTCCACCGCTACGAGTACGTGGTCGCGCTGAATAACGCCGCGCACGCCGCCTCCGCGTCGATTCCCACGTTCGTGCCGCGCAGCCGCTGGGTGAAGGTCTATGGCGACGGTCCGGCGTGGCTGCGCAGCGGAGGCGACAAGCGCCTCGACGTCGCGCTCGGGCCGCTCTCGACCGTCGTGTACCGCGCGAAGAAGCACATCCCGCTCAGCGCCGCTGCGCCGCGGATCGCGCTCGACGTGCCTGCCGAGGGGCGCGACCGCCTGGAGGTCCGCGCGGATGTCGCGGGCGATTCCTTCTACGAGGTGACCTTCCTGGCGAAGGTGGGCGACGGCGGGTGGCGGGACATCGGCACCGACGACAACGCGCCGTACCGCGTCTTGCACGACGTCTCCGACATCGCGCCCGGCACGACGATCCAGTACCGCGCCGTCGTGCTCGACAACGCACATCACACGCGCTCGAGCACGGTGCGAAGCTCCATGGTTGCACCACCGGCGATCACCCTCGAGGCCCCGAACGAGGGCCAGCGGGTGCGCGGCATCGTCGAGGTCCGGGCGACCGCCACGCCGGAGCACTCGAACTACGTCGTCACGTTCGAGCGCTCGGTGGACAGCGGCTCCTTCACGCCGGCCGGCACGGACGACTCCTCGCCGGTGTACACCGTCTTCGACGACACGTCGAGCCTTGGCGAGGGGGCGCACGTGACGTATCGCGCCGTGCTCACGTACGCGCCGGGTAAGAGCGTCACGAGCGCCACACGCACGGTCACGATCGTCCAGGCGCGGGTGACGACGGCGGTCATCAACTACAACAGGCCCGCCGGCGACTACCCCGCTTGGGGGCTGCACCTGTGGGGCGAGGGGCTTGCCCCGGGCGAGGCCACCGCGGAGTGGACGAACCCGACACCGTTCGATGGCAGCGACGCCTACGGAGCTCTGCACCGGATTGGCATCGCCGACGATACTAAGCGCGTGGGCTTTATCTTCAACGGCAGGCCGCCTTACACCGACCCGAACATCAAGGACACGCCAAACGACCGGTTCTTCATACCGCTCGCAACGCCGGAGATCTGGCTCAGGCAGGGCGATCCGCGGATCTACAGCTGCGCCGCGGCGAACGACAGCTGCGTGGTGCCGTCGGCGTAGCGCGCAGCCTCAACCGGGTGAATCGGCGGGACAGCGTCCGGCCTCACCCGCCCGTCGCGCTTTTTGCCGACGTGGTCGCGACGATGGGGGCCGGGGTCCTCGCCAGCCTGATCGGCTTCCTCGGCGACTTCGACCTCGCGGAGGAGCCGTTCGAGCCGGAGCGGCCGCTGCTGAGCGGTGACGAGATCCTCGAGCTCAGCGTCCCGCCGGGCCCCGGAGTTCGGCCGCCTGCTCGACCTGGTCGCTGAGGAGCAGGGCCGTAGGGACGATCTCGACTCCGGCGGAAGCGGTCGAGCCGGTCAGGCGGAGTCTGAAATGACTGACGGAGAGGTGCTTCGGGCGCGCTTCGCCCGCGACGGCTCCGCGGCTGGCGGAGCTCGAGGAGAGCCGGCGCGCCGACCTCATCGACCGCGTCCGCCGCTTCGTCTAGTCCCGCGGCGACGAGCGGGCGCTCGACGCCGGCACCGCCACGGGCGCGCCCGCTCCGCAGGTGCGCGAGGTCGTCGGCGTCGACTTCGTCCCGGAGCTCCTCGCGGAGGCCCGCAAGCGGGCCCCGGACTTTCCGAACGTCAGCTTCGTCGAGGGCGACGTGACGTACCTCCCACCGGATCTCGGCGAGTTCGACCTCGTCGGCAGCCTCCGCACGCTCCACCACGTGCGCCGCACCGAACTCGCGTTCGCGGAGCTCGCGCGCGTCACGAATCCCGGCGGGCTCGTGCTCGTCGTCGACCAGGTCGCGCCAGCCGACCGCTCGTGGCGCTCGAGCTCGACCGCTTCGAGCGCGCCCGTGACCCGACGCATCAGCGCGTGCTGGCCGACGCCGACTTCCGCCACTTCTTCGAGGCGAAAAGAGCTCCGCTGCCTGCGCACCGACTTTGTGCTCGAGACTCGCCACCTCGAGCGCTACCTCGACCTGGCCGCCTGCGAGGGCGAGGAACACGAGCGCGCCCGGGCGCTGGCTCCGGGCGCCCCGGTTCCCGGTTACCCTCGGCTGGTACCTGTTACGGCGCTGATTACGGGCGCCGTTTGACGGTGCAGCCAACCGGCGGTGTCTCTCGCGCCGCTGGCTCCTGCCCAGCGAGCACGGCCTCGATCGCGTCCCGGAGGTAGCGCTGCGAGACCTGAGTCTCGTCGCGCGAGTCGTCGATCGCGCCGTGGTAGACGAGCTTGCGGTCGCGGTCGAAGAGGAAGACCTCGGGCGTGCGCTCGGCGCTGTACTCGGCGAGCGCCGACTGATCCTCG
>JBKPFP010000333.1:0-3895 GCA_046744435.1 Actinomycetota bacterium
GAGCTCGAGCTGCTCGTGCCGCCGGTCACCCCAGAGCTCGAGCATCACGTGGGTGCAGCCGGCGTCGCGATACTCCTCGATCGCCTCGACGCAGTCGGTCGGCGTACCGGCGATCGGCTTGCAGCGGTCGAGGAGCGAGTCGGTCACCTGCTCCTTGGCGGCGAGCCGCCCTCCGCGCTCCATCGCCTCGGCCACGGGCGCGAGCTCCTCCATCTCGATTCCGGCCAGCTCGAGCAGCGTGTCCGCCGCGCCCTTGATGTTCTGGAACTTGTTCGCCAGGTACATGCCCGCGATCTCGCGTGCGCCGTCGCGGCCCTCGTCGCGGTCCTCGGCGATCGAGGCGACGATCGTGCAACCGATGTCGATGTCCTCCTGCACGTTGTCGCGCGTGTAGCCGACGAATGCGGGGGTCGTGATCGACGGTGTCAGACACCCGTCGGCGATCTCGCCGGCTAGCGCCTGCATCTTCGGCGCCGTGGCGGCGACGTAGACCGGTGGCACGCCCCGCGGCGTGTGCGCATCGACCTGCAGCGCCGGCACGTCGGCGCTCCACCGCTCGCCCTCGTAGCTGAACGCCTCGCCGCTCAGCACGCCGCGCACGATCGCGACCGCGTCGCGCATCGGGCCAAGTGTCTTCTTCGTCTGCAGCCGCGCGTTGTTGAGGAAGATCTTCGACGTCCCGAAGCCGAGCAGGAAGCGGCCGGGCCCCGCCGCCTCCTGGACGACACGGGCGTCCATCGCCGCCTGCACGGGGTGCCGCGTGAACGGCGAGATGATCCCCCAGCCGACGGTGAGCCGCTCGGTCGCGCGGGCGATCAGCGCCGACGTGACCGTCGACGAGCGAGCCTCCATCCCGTGCTTGCGCCACCAGGGGTAGGCCTCGGCGAGCCAGATCGTGTCCATGCCGACCCGGTCCATGACGCGGGCCGACTCGAGCATCTCGTCGAGCGGCTCCATCGTCAGCTGCATGACGCCGATGCGGAACGGAGGCGGCATCGTCCCGGATCCTCTCAGCTACGAAGGGAGAAGGGGTCCTCGCGGCGCGCCAGGAGGGTAGGGACAAAACGCGCCGCGAGGGTTGGTGGAGCCAATCGGCGAGGGCCTCCGGCTGTGCGCTTTCGCGGAGGCTCTGGCCACCACGGAGTCTGCAGTCTGGCCCGCATGCTCCGCCTAACCCAGATGCGTCATTTCGCCGTCCGAGATCGAGAGCGGGGCCGCGGCCCGCTGACTGGGATGTCGGCGGACGATGCGGAGTGACGCCGGAAGAGGACTGGCGCCATCCTGCTCCTCGGATCCCGAGCTCCCGGGGGTGGCTCGACACGGCCCCTGCTCCTGCCAGGTTCGCGCAACTCCGGGTCACTTCGCGTGACCCAGCTGGGTCAATGGAGAGGCCCGCCCCGCCGCAGCGAAGCGGGCCTCAGTGGAGCGCCCCAACCGGTGCTAGTCGTTCTGCGCCTTGGCGAGCGTCGAGACGCACTTGCCGAAGGCGTTGCGATCGTTCGTGTTCTTGCCGTACTTGGCGCGGAAAGCAGGCACGCCGAGCGTTCTCCGCTCCGACTTGCATGTCCGCGCTGCGTTCAACGTGTCTTGACGAGCCTCCGCTGAGGCCGACCTGGCCTTTCCGGACACGCAGCGTCCGAAGGCGTTCGCGCCCTTTCCGGTGCCATAGAACTCCGCGAAGCTCTTGCCGTCGTGTGCCGCGGGGAAGTTCGCATCGGCCTGCTCGGCCGAACACCGAGACCGCGCGCTCTGTCGGCTCTGGTGCTCGGCGCGCGTCCACTGCGAGACGCACTTGCCGAAGGCGTTGCGGCGGTTGCTCGCCGCAGTGCCGTACGTCTGCCTGAACAGGTCCAGGCCCATCGACGTTCGCAGCGCGCTACATGCGCGTGCCGCGTTCTCGCGATCCTGGCCGGTCGCGTCCTCGGTGAACGCCGCCGCCGGCATGATCAATGCGGCGAGAAAGGCCGCAAACAACATCGCTTTCATAACTGATCCTTCCTCCTTGTCGGGGTCTTCTCTCACACGTTGGTGGGAAACCGGTCCCTCCGTGTAAAGATCCTGCAAATCACCCTTTTTAGGGGGCGAGCCGTCACCTTATTGAGGTAGGCGTCGCGTCAGGCGAGTGAGAGCTCGGCGTCGGCCTGCTCGATCACGACCGGGTCGTGCGTCGCGCACACCACGGCTACGCCTCGTTCACGCGCCACACGCGCCAGGAGCTCGCCGATGGCGAGCGCGTTCGCCTGGTCGAGCCGCGCGGTGGGCTCGTCGGCGAGCAGCAGCTCGGGCGAGGCGGCGAGCGCCCGTGCGATCGCAACCCGCTCCTGCTCGCCGGTCGAGAGCCGGGAGATCCGCTGCGCGGCGACCTGCTCGAGCCCGACGGCCGCCAGGGCCTCCCGCGCGCGGTCCGAGCTCGGGAGCCCGCGGAGCCCGAGCGCGAGCTCGACGTTCTCCTCGGCGGTAAGGAACGACACGAGCGGCGGCTCCTGCGCCACGAGGGCGACCCGGTTGCGGCGAAAGGCGGCGCGGCGCTCGCGGTCGAGCTCGTGCACGCGCGTCCCGAGCACCACGACCTCGCCATCCGCGGGCAAGTCGAGCCCGGCGATCAGGTTCAGGAGCGTCGACTTCCCGGATCCCGACGGCCCGGTGACGACGGTCAGGCGCCCGGGCTCGACCGAGGCGGTCAGCCCGGAGAACACGGTGCGTCCGCCCCCGTCCCGGCCGACGCGCTTCTCGACGCTCCGGAGCTCGACCGCCGAGCCGTCCGCGGCGGCCGCCGGCCCGGGGTCGAACGCGGGCTTCGGCGCCGCAACGGCCACAGGCCGCTCGTTCGTCGGCGCGATGACCACGGTCCGCTCGGCGAGCCGCGCCCGCGCCCGGTCGCTGATGCCGCTGCGCCGGAGCAGCTCCTCCGGCAGCCGCAGCCAGCCGCCCCGGGCGACGACGATCTCCTCGTCCTCGGCCGCCTGCCGCGCGCTCTCGGCCGCCACACGGCCGTCGCGGATGTGGACGATCCGGTCCGCGATCGATGCCGAGCCCGGGTCGTGGCTGACGACGAGCACCGTCGTGCCCTGCGCGCGCGCCAGCTCGCCGATCAGCTCGTAGACGAGGGCGGCGTTTCCGGCATCGAGCTCGCCGGTCGGCTCGTCGGCGAGCAGCAGGCGCGGACGGTGGGCGAGGGCAGCGCACAGCGCGATCCGCTGCTGCTCGCCACCGGAGAGCTCGCGCGGATGCGCATCTCCTCGTGCGCCCAGGCCGACCTGCTCGAGGAGCTCGGCCGCCCGTCGCCGCTGCTCGCGGCGCGGCTCGCCGCCGAGAGCGAGTCGCAGCGAGACGAGCTCGCCGACGGTCAGCTCGGGAGCGAGCGCGTCCGAGTAACGCTGGTCGGCGTACCCGAGCAGGCGGCTCCGGTAGCGGTCGAGCCGCCGGCCGCGGAGGCGGCGCAGGTCGACGCCGAACGCCCGCACCTTCCCGGCGGACGGCCGGTCGAGGCCGGCGAGGATCCGGAGCAGCGTCGTCTTCCCGGAGCCGCTCGGGCCGAGCACGGCCACGATCTCCCCCTCGCGGATCCGCAGGCTCAGGCCCTGGAGGGCCGCAGCGGTCCCCTCCTCGGTCGCGTAGACGCGGAAGACGTCGTCGACCTCGACGGCGGCGGTCACGCGGCCTCCCGAAAAGCACTGCGCGCGAGGAAGCCGGCGGCGGCAGTGGCCAGCCCGACGAAGACGACGAGGGCACCGGCGAGCAGAGCCCAGTCGGGCTCGAGCCTGAGTGGCGGAACCGGCTCAGCCGAGTTCGCGCTCACAGCCAGCGCTTTCAGCACCGCCAGAGCGAGCACGGTGCCGATGGCCAGCCCGCCCACGAGACCGGCCAGCACGACGGCCGCCGCACGCAGGTCGAG
>JBKPFP010000349.1:0-4390 GCA_046744435.1 Actinomycetota bacterium
GTCGAGTTCATGTACGCCATGTCGACGCGGTCGCCGAGCGGGACGTCGGCGCCCGTCACCGGCCCGACCGACTTGAGGACAGGCGTGCTCTCGCCGGTCAATGCAGCCTCTTCGATCTCCAGCGTTGCAGCCACGAGCAGCCGCCCGTCCGCGGGGATCTTGTCCCCGGCCTCGAAGGAAACGATGTCTCCCGGCACGAGCTCCTCGGCCGGGATGTCCGCCACCGACCCGCCGCGACGAACATGCGCCTTGATCAGGAGCATCTTCTGGAGCGCGGCCACGCTCTCGGCCGCCTTGCCCTCCTGGTTCAGGCCGAGGATGGCGTTGAGCACGGTCAGCCCGAGAATCGCGATCCCCGTGGAGAACTCCTGGAGCGCGACCATGCTCACGATCGCGGCACCGACGAGGACGAGCTGCATCAGGTCGCGGTACTGGCGCAGGAACGCGTGCCAGCCCGGCTCCTTCTCGGCCTCCGCGAGCTTGTTCGGGCCGTACTGCACGCGCCGCCTCTCGACGTCCTCGGCATCGAGACCCAGGGTGGAGTCGACCTCGAGCTGCGCGCAGACCTCGTCGGACTCCATCCCATGCCACGCGACCGCGTCCCGACCCGCGGCAGGACTCGGCACCAATTCGGCTGCTGCTTCCGGCGTCATGTCAGACCCTCGCTTCTCCCGCGAGCGTACTCGCGCTCTCGCGAGGCGAGCAAGCAACACGCGCTGCTAGTTCGATGCCGGGGGCGGGACTCGAACCCGCACGCCCCGAAGGGGACACCTGATTTTAAGTCGCCCTTGCCGATCTCGGCCTATCTCGGTCGGTCTGAGGTTTTCCTGCTTACCCGGCTTATTCGTCCCTCGCATTGTCGACGGTCTCTCGGCCCGTCTCGGTGGGTCTCGCTGCCACCTTGATGCCACCCCTCGGCGCCCCTGTGCTTGGGCGGGCCTGGCGATCCTCGAGAGGGTGGCTCAGAAGGGACTCGAGACCGCTCCCGCCTCCGGCTATCTGCGGCCGACCACCAGGTTCACCCTGGTGCCGCGAGCGAGCCTCCTGCCCGG
The DNA here is from genome assembly GCA_046744435.1 of Actinomycetota bacterium. Lineage (GTDB taxonomy): Bacteria > Actinomycetota > Thermoleophilia > Gaiellales > Gaiellaceae > VAXT01. The sequence goes on from JBKPFP010000349.1 coordinate 1,053, forward strand.
CCTCGGGCTCTGGGCGATCACGCGGCCCACCCGCCTGGAGCGAGCACGGCGGATGCGACCGACAGAGCAGTGTCTCGCGCGGATCCGCGTGCGGGCCCAGCGAAGCGTCAGGCCGATCACCCTCGGCACCACGCACCGGACAACGGGGGGCGGCGGTGGAGGCGGTGGAGGCGGTGGAGGCGGTGGAGGCGGTGGAGGCGGTGGAGGCGGAGGTGGCGGAGGCGGTGGCGGAGGCGGTGGCGGTGGTGGAGGCGGCGGCGGCGGAGGTGGCGGTGGTGGTGGCGGCGGCGGTGGCGGTGGCGGCGGACCGGCGAGGCCCAGCTTCGTGACGAAGGCGTCTTCGCCTCCGTTGAAGGTCGAGTCGAAAGCGCCCGCCGTCGTCGGGAATTCTGCCGAGAAGGTGGCTCCGGTGGCGTATGCGTTCCCGGCGCCGTCGAACGCGATGCCATCGCCGTGGTCGAGGCCGCTGCCGCCCAGGAAGGTGGAGTAACCGAGGACAGCGCCAGTCGCGTCGAGCTTCGTCACGAAGACGTCGCCGTTCCCGTTATAGGTCGTGTCGAACGCATCCGCGGTTGTCGGAAAGTCAGCCGAGATCGTGAAGCCGGTCACACAAACGTTTCCGGCACCGTCGAGCGCGACGCCGCCGTTGTAGAACCCTTCGGCGTCGCTTCCGCCCAGGTAGGTGGAGTAACCGAGGGTGCCGCCGCTCGCGTCCAACTTCGTTGCGAAGACGTCGGCGTCCCCACCAAGGGTCGTGTCGTAGGCGCCCGCGGTGGTTGGGAAGTCCGCCGAGACGGTCTGCCCGGTTAGATGGGCCCGGCCGGCGCTGTCGACGGCGATTCCGTCGCCGTGGTCATCCTCGCTTCCACCCAGGTAGGTGGAGTAGCCGAGCGCGGCGCCGCTCGCATCGAGCTTCGTCACGAAAGCGTCCTCGGGGCCACCGAGAGTCGTGTCGAAGGCGCCCGCGGTCGTCGGGAAGTTCGTTGAGCCTGTAACTCCGGTGATGTAGGCGTCGCCGGCGCCGCCGCGGAGAGCGATGCCGGAGCCGTACTCCGAGCGGTTCGTGATGCTTCCCCCCAGGAAGGTGGAGTAGCCGAGGGCGGCGCCGTTCGCGCTCAGCTTCGTCACGAAAACGTCGGTACTGCCGTCGAGGGTTGTGTCGAAGGCGCCCGCGGTCGTCGGGAAGTCCACTGAGGTCGTGCCACCGGTCAGGAAGGTGGTGCCGGCGCCGTCGACCGCGATGCTTTCGCCGCCCTCGCCGAGGCTCCCGCCCAGGTATGTCGAATAGTCGAGGGCGGCACCGCTTACGCTCAGCTTCGTCACGAAAGCGTCGGCCTTCCCGCTGAGGGTCGTGTCGAAGGCGCCTGCGGTCGTCGGAAAGTCCGTCGAGACAGTGTCCCCGCTTACGTAGGCGCTGCCGGCGGCGTCAACCACGACGCCGTTGCCGTGGTCGTAGTTCGTTCCGCCCAGGAACGTCGAGTAGAGGAGGCCGGGGTCGATGACGAGAGGCGAGCGGCGATCGTATCCTCGCCCGACGGCGAAGCCGTAGGCGCCGCGCTGATCGAGCGCGAATCTGCTCGCGACGTACACCCGCTTGCCGTGGACGACCTGGTAGCTCAGCGGCCCGGTATCGGTCATGGCGCCAGCTGCCGTTCGCACAAGCAGGTTCCCCGCGCGGTCGAGCGAAAGCCGCCTCGCACCGCGGTAGGCGAGCCTGATCCCACTAACTCGCGCCCCCGGGCGGACGAGGAACTCGTACTTCAGCTTGCCGTTCTGGCCGTGGAAGACCATGTCCACACCCGGCCAGAGGTTGCGGTAGACGACGCGCTCGTAGGTGCGCAGGCCGGTGCGCCACGTGGCGGGATCGTTTCCGAGCAGGTAGTTGACCCTGCCCGGTCCCGGGTGCTCGCCGCGGATGGCGACGTTCCGGTTCGAGCCGAGGAAGCGGAGCGCGAGCGCCACGCCGCGCCCTCTTCGCTGCTTGCCCGGACGCTGGAGGGAGAGCATCGCCTCCCTGCGCGTGAGGAAGACCGAGAAGCCGGCGCCCTGGGCGGAGTAGCGGACGCGCGCGTCGGTCTGGCCGGCGTTGGCGGTGAAGGCGAGCGGCAGCTTCCCGTAGGCGGCGAGCGCCTGCTGCTTCGTCGCAGACGCCGTCGATCGCCTCGCCTTCTTGGACGAAGCCTGCGCCGGACCGATCTGGAGCAGAACGCCCGCGGCGGCTACGGATAGAAGCGCCAGGCCGAGGGACCGGAATCTGAGCCGCATCCGCATAAGTCGCATTTTCCCTCATCCCGCCCCAAGTACGAAGAAACGATGCCGCCGTAGACGTAAGCGCCGGAAGCACCGCGATCCAGCAAAACGACTCGCAGCCTTCTCAGATGCCGGGGGCGGGACTCGAACCCGCACGCCCCTCGAAGGGGACACCTGATTTTAAGTCAGGCGCGTATGACCAGTTTCGCCACCCCGGCCGGGCAAGGATAGCCGCGAGCTTCGCCAGGAGGGCTTGGCGGAACACCGCTCGTCGTCAGGGGTGCGATGCTCGTTCCGAGGCAAGGACGCAGGGAGCGTTCGTAGTCGGAGGCTACGGGCGCGACTGAGGACGCTGCCTCGGGGCGAGCAGCGCGGCCCGACGGCTCAGTCTGTGTTTCGTCGAGCCCTCCTATTAAGAGCCCGGCGCGAGATCCTGCAGCCGGAACGGCTCGGGGCCCTTCGCGCGGTACGCGTCGCGGACCTTCTCGAATGCCCCTTCGTCGAACTCCGTGCTGGTCGAGAGGGGCGTCCAGGCCGTCAGCGCGATCTTGTCTCCGAGGCGCGGGAGCGGCGCGAGAACCATTCCGTTCGGGCTCGACTGGTAGAAGTCGCGGAGCTCGTTGACCGTGCTCGCCGGGACGTCGCTGCCGTACTGGATGACGATGCCGCCGTGCTCGAGGTTGTGGACCAGCTTGCGTTGGCTGATCGAGTCCTCGTAGGCGTTGAAGATCGCTGGCGTCGGGTCGTGGGTGCCGCTCGTGGGCGGGAACGAGTTGTACTTGAACGGCTGATTCGGCGCCGCGAAGTGCTTACGCCCCTGGTTGGGATAGGTCTGGAACATGCAGCCGGCCGCGGTCATCGCCGAGCTGGGGTCCGATGACGAGCCGTTCCCGCCCAGGGCCATCCAGCCCAGGACGACCCCGAGGATGAGGAGCCCCGACACGGCGAAAAGCACGAGATAGAGGAGCTGCTTGCGGCTCTCGGAGGGCGCACGGGCGTCGACGCGCCGCTTCGGAGCCTGGACGGGCCGTCGCGGCGGCGGCGGCGTTCGTGTCTTCTTGGCCAAAACTCACGCGATGGTAGCAACG
>JBKPFP010000231.1:0-4276 GCA_046744435.1 Actinomycetota bacterium
TCCACCGGGCGACCTACACATGCGTGGGCGACACCGTCAACATCGCGGCCCGGCTCGAAGCGCACACGAAGGTCGTCAACCGGCCGATCCTCATCGACGAGGAGACGCGGCGCGGCCTCGACGACGGCATCGGCGTCGAGCTACAGGGCGAGGTGCTGATGAAGGGGAAGACCGAGCCAATCAACGTGTATGCCGTGCTCGTCGACTCGCTCGTCGCCGAGAGCGCGTGAATTGCCGTCCCCTTCCTGCACCGCCGTCTCGCCGGCAGCCCGTCATCACCGGGACCACACAGACCGATAGTCGAAGTGCCGCCGGAAGATCCTGGCGTCGCCGCGACCCCGTTACGGACGCCTCGAGAATCAACAGGCAATCACGCCGCAAGCGTGAGTAACAGACCACCTTGCGGCGCCGCTCCCACGGCTTGAACAAAAGCCTGCGGCGCATTCCCGCAGAACCTCGTGACGATCTCTACATGCCCATCGCGTGGTAGCCCGAGTCGACGTACAGCGTCGTCGCGGTGACGTTCGCGGCCTCGTCCGAGAGCAGGTACGCGGCGGCGGCGCCGACATCCTCGGCCGAGACAGGGCGGTGGAGCGGCGCGCGCTCCTCGACGATCGCCTCCATCGTCGGGAAGCCGAAGATCGAGCGCGCGGCGAGCGTGCGCACCGGCCCCGCGGAGACGGCGTTGACGCGGATGTTCTTCTGCCCGAGATCCCAGGCGAGGTAGCGGACGGAGGCGTCGAGCGCCGCCTTCGCCACGCCCATCACGTTGTAGTGCGGCACCGCTCGCTCGCCGCCGAGGTAGGTCCTGGTCATGATCGAGCCGCCGCCGGCCGCCTCCATCAGCGGCTCAGCCGCTCGGGCGCACGCGACGAGCGAGTATGCGCTGACGTCGAGCGCGAGCCAGTAGCGCTCCCTGGGCGTATCGGTGAAGCGGCCCTCGAGATCCTCCGCGGCGGCGAACGCGACCGAATGCACGAGCAGGTCGAGGCCGCCGCCGAACGCCTCGCCGACCTCGGCGAAGACCCGAGCAATGTCCTCGTCCGAGCGCACGTCGCACTCGGTGAGGAGCGGGCTCGAGACGCTCTCGGAGAGCTCGCGGACCGACTTCTCGATCCGCTCGCCCTGGAAGGTGAACGCGAGCTGCGCGCCCTCGTCGGCGAGCCGCTTCGCGATCGCCCAGGCGATCGAGCGCTTGTTCGCCACGCCGAGCACCAGCCCGCGCTTGCCAGCAAACCGCTCCGACACGATCGCGCGATCCTAAGGCAGCGGCGCCGTCGGCTACTCTGAGTCGCGCGTTGCGCCGCTTCGCCCTTCCGCTCACCGCCGTTGCGGCGCTCGCCACCGCAGCCTCCGCTTCGTCCGCCCTCCAGCCGGTGCGGCGGCACTTTGGCGACCGCACGCTGCCGCTCGTCCGCCACGGCACGCTGCCCGTCCCGCCGGGGCAGGCCTCGGGACGCTTGCGCGTGATCGTCACGCTGCGGCAGGCGCCGCTCGCGGTCGCACGCGGGCCCGGTCTCTTCGCGAGAGGCGGCGGCCAACGGCTCGACCTCGAGAGCCGCTCCTCGCGCCGCTATCTCGCGTCGCTCCAGCTGGCGCAGGCGGCCGCGGTGCGCAGCCTGCAACGGGCGATTCCCTCGGCCCACGTCTCGCGCCGCTTCCAGGTCGTCCTCAACGGCCTCACCGTCGAGCTCCCCGTACGCCGGCTGACGACGCTCACGCGGCTGTCCTTCGTCCGGCGCATCTACCCGAGTGTCCGCTACCGGCTGACGACGAACGAGAGCGTGGCGCTGACGGGCGCCCCCGCGCTGTGGACTGCAACCGGCGCGCGCGGCGACGGCGTCAAGATCGCGGTCGTCGACGACGGCGTCGACCAGTCCCACCCGTTCTTCGCGCCGACGGGGTACACCTATCCGGCCGGCTACCCGAAGGGCGCGGCCAGGTTCACGTCGCCTAAGGTGATCGTCGCGCGTGCCTTCCCGGGCCCGGGCTCGGGCCGGAAGGGGCGCCTGCCGCTTGACCGCTCGGCTTCGTTCCACGGCACGCACGTGGCCGGCATCGCAGCGGGGAATTCCGGCACGTTCTCGAGCGGCGGGCGCAGCCACCCGCCGGTGGCGAATCTCACCGGCGTCGCGCCGCGCGCCTACGTCGGGAACTACCGCGTCTTCAACGTGCCGACCCCGATCGGAAACGTCGCAAACACACCGGAGATCGTCGCAGCCTTCGAGGCCGCCGTCCGCGACGGGATGGACGTCATCAACTTCTCGGGCGGGAGCTCCGAAGGTGATCCGGCGACGGACGCGTCGATCGAGGCGACTAACAATGTCGCCGCGGCGGGCGTCGTCCCCGTCATCGCGGCCGGCAACGCCCGCGACGAGTTCGGCCTGGGCACCGTTGGGTCCCCCGGCACCGCGAGTGAGGCCGTGACTGTGGCGGCCGTCTCGAATACGCACGTGTTCGGGCCGACGGTCACCGTGCAGGATGCGCGCGCGCCGGCGACGCTGCGCCAGATTCCGTTCCACGTGACTGCACTCGAGCCGGCCTTCAACGAGTGGGAACGCGCGGACAGGACGCTCACGGACGTCGGCTCGATCGTCGGCACGAACGGACGGCCCGTCGAGCGCCGGCTCTGCGGCATCACGCACCCGAACGCCCTCGACACGACGCTTCCGCGCGGCTCGCTCTCCGGCCAGATCGCGCTCGTCTTCCGCGGCGGCTGTGCGATCGTGACGAAGGCGCTGCGTGCTCAGCTGGCGGGCGCGATCGGCATGGTCATGGTCGACAACCGCTCGGGCGAGGCGAACGGGATCGCGGTCGAGCTGACCGTGCCGGGCGGCATGGTCTCCGACCTCGACGGCGGGCGCCTGCGCGACTTCCTCGCCTCCGTCGGCGGCAGGGGCTCCGTCCGCTTCAACTTCAACCCGCTGGAAACGAAGACCGGGCGCTCGGGCATCGTCACGAGCTTCTCGTCTGCGGGCCCGACGCCGTTCGAGCATCGGCTCAAGCCCGACCTTGCCGCTCCGGGCGGGCAGGTCCTCTCCTCGACGCTTCCGGAGTACGCGCGCTCGCTCTTCGTCCCGTTGGACGGCACGAGCATGGCGACCCCGCACGCGGCGGGGACGGCAGCGCTCCTCGTCCAGCGGCACCCGGCCTGGACGACGAGGCAGATCAAGTCCGCGCTCGTCTCGACTGCCGGCCCGACCTGGGGTGACACGGCGCGAACGACCGAGGCCTCCGTCCTCCTGGCCGGCGGCGGCCTCGTCAATGTGCATGCGGCGGACGCGCCGCAGATCTTCACCGACCCCTCCTCGCTTTCCTTCGGGGACGTCAACGTCAGCGGTGGCGCGCAACGACGGACGCTCTTGCTCAGCGTCTCCGACGCGGGCGGCGGCGCCGGGACCTGGACGACCGAGGTGCGGCCGCAGTCGGCGACCTCTGGCGCGACCATTTCGGCTCCCGGTCTCGTCACGGTCGCTCCGGGCGGCACGGTCGACGTCCCGGTCAGCGTTGCCGCGACGGCCGACGCCGCGGCCGGGGACGACTACGGCTTCCTCGTCCTGCGCCGCGGCGCGACCACGCGCCGTGTCCCGTACGCGTTCTTCGTCACGCGGCCGGCCCTGCAGGCACTGGCGGCCGAGAAGCCCGCGCCGGGCAACCTCCGGCGCGTCCTCGTCGGCGAGACGCTCAACGGCCCGTCGCGTGTGAGCGCCTACCGGTGGCCCGCCGCGCCGTTCGGCTACCCGCCGAGCTTCACGGGGCCGCCCATGGTCGAGGACGGCGCGGAGCGCCTCTACCTCGTTCCGCACCTCGAGCGCCCCGTCGTCAACCTCGGGGTCGTGGTCGTCGCGTCGACGGAGAACTCCCAGATCGATCCCTGGTTGCTCGGCGCTCCGGACGAGAACGCCGTCCAGGGAGATGCGGCCACGCCGGTCAACGTCAACCCGCTGACGCTCGACTATCAGCTGCCGATCGGCGCTGCGGGCGCCGTCTTCCCACGCCTCAAGCGCCTTTGGGTCGCGGTCGACTCTTCGCAGGACGTCTACACCGGGCGGCCGCTGCGCGGGCGTTACCTGCTCCGCTACTGGGTCAACGACGTCCGCCCGCCGACGGTCCGCCTCCTGACCCGCCGGGTGGCCGTCGGTCGGCCGACGATCGCCGTGCGGATCCGGGACGCCGGCGCCGGGGTCAACCCGCTCTCCCTGCTCCTCGCGTACCGGCGCGTGATCGTGCTCGCTTCGGCCTACGACCCGTTCTCGGGCCTGGCCGTCTTCGCCCT
>JBKPFP010000340.1:0-4696 GCA_046744435.1 Actinomycetota bacterium
GGCGAGCAGGAAGAACGTCCCGAGGATCAGCCCGTGGACGAGGGTCCAGGTCTCACGGCTGGTGAACTCCATCACAGCCTCCCTGCGAGTCGGGGCGATCATCGCACGAAGTGCGAGCGACGCCAAGGGCGGCACCAATGAGTCGGGTTCGCAGCGCACGAGCTCCTCCGGTACCTCGACCGAAAAACCGGCTGACGACGCGGGTCATCCGCCCGGCGCCTCTTAAACAAGGCTCGGGATCTGTCCCCAAAACCTGTCCCCAAGGCTCGGCGCGCCGGCAGTCGGGTGCCGATTTCGCCCTTTACCAGCGAGTTTCGAGTATCCCGGTCGCGGCCGCCTCGTCGAGGCCCTCCGTGGCAGGGAGGTGCTCCGTTGAATCGGAGAAGGCTGTCATGTGCGGGGCGTTTTTAATGTCGCCCGGATCGACCTGCGATCCGACTTGCGAGCCCTTCCTTGATCAAGAGGGCCTCGGTACTCCTCAAACATCGACCGATTTGCAGGTATTTAAGCCCTCTCCCGGACTCGAACCGGGGACCGCCTCCTTACCATGGAGGTTCCCGGGCGTCACGCGCGTACACGCCCGATCACTCGCGACACAGTTCTTCCTGGAAATCGGGTCGAATGAGCTCTCGAGGATGCGTCGCGAGGCGTCGCGCGTGTCGTTTCTGATGTGTCCGTTTTGTGTCCGCGGGTGGTTGCTCTTCTGGGCAACGCCGACGTGTCGTGCGCTGGGGTCGCGGCTAGGAGCTCGGTCCCTGACCCTGCGGCTGCGACCTACACGGCGGCGGCCTCGCTCTCACCGAGCAGCGCCTCGGTCTCGGCGAGCGCGGGCCGGTAGCTCATCGAGGCGAACAGCTCCCGCGCCTCGCGCAGCGCGGTTTCTGCCCCGGACTTGCTTAGCGCCGCTAGACAGCGGCCTTGGCCAAGCAGAGCGTACGCCAGCTCGGGGACGCTTCCGAACGCCCGCCAGCGCTCGGCGGCCTCCGCGTAGAGCGCGGCAGCCTCGTGGTCGCCGGCGGCTTCGGCGAGCTGCGCGCGAACCGCGGCCAGCACGTGCTCAGAGAGCGGTGTCCGGGGCTCGACGCCGTCAACGAGCCGGGCGCCCAGCTCCGCATCCTCGAGCGCGATGGCGGTGCGCACGGCCTCGGGTAGAACGGAGGCGTAATAGGGCTCGCCGCGCGTGCCCTCGACCTGCTCGAGCTCGACCAGCAGCGCTTTCGCGTCTGCAGGTCGGCTCTGGGCGAGCAGTAGCCGGCTCGCGGCCGTGAGCGCCATCGCGCGCATCTGCGGCTCGCCGCTCTCGCGGGCTGCCGTGACGAGTTCGTCGCTGACGGGGGCGTGTTCGTGGTCGCCGCGCTCGGCGACCAGCCGCAGCTGCATGGAGCGCGGCTCGGTGAAGACGATGTTCCCCCCTGCCTGCAGGCGCTCGGCCACCGGTTCTGCCTCGGCTAGCGCCTGCTCGGGCTGGCCGAGCTCGGCGAGGAAGGTGGGGCTCATCGCGGCGATCGTGAGCGCGAACTCGGCGATGCCGCGCCGTTCGCAGAAGGCGATCCCTTCCCGCACCATTTCGAGGGCCGGCTGCGGTCCCTTGTACTGCCAGATGGCTATGGCGAGGTTGTTGTGGTGGACAGCGGCGGTGCGGCCTTCACCCTGCTCGATGGCCAGCGCGAGCGCCCGGTGTATGTCTTCCAACCCAGCCCGCTCGCCCAGGTAGGCGCGCGCACCACCGCGGTGGCCGAGCGCGCTTGCAGGCTCGGGCAGGCCGAGCTTGGAAGCGAGCGCAAGCGCCTGCTCGGCGCCCGCGACCGCCTCCTCGTACTCAGAGCGGACGAAATGGGCGTTCGCCCGCGCGGCGTAAGCATCGACGAGCGCGGGACCGGGTGGCTCCGCCTCAAGCAGGGCGATCGCCTCGACAATCGATTCCTCGCCGCTCTTGTCGCCCAGCCTCCCGAGGACAAGGGCGAGCTGGATCCGGACCTGCGCCGCGGCGACGGTCTCGTCCCGCTCCGCATACATCGCGAGCGCCTCCTCGAGCGCGTCTTTTGCCTCGCTCAAGCGGTTCTGCTGCCGAGCCGCCTGTGCCCACCGCTCGAGCAGCGGCGCGCGCTCTGGATGCCCGGCCGGCGCAAGCTCGATCGCCTTGGCCAGGTTCCGCTCCGCGCGGTCGACGTCGAGCGGAAGCGCCCGCTCGCCGGCCAGTGAGAGGTAGCGGATGGCGCCCGCCTCGAGCTCCTGCGACTCTGCGGTCTGAGCGGCGACGCGGGCGAGCTCGAGGGCGGTCAGGTAGTGGTGGGCGAGCACGTCGGCCAGGTCCTCGGACCGCTCTCCAGCCTTCCGCTCGATCCAGCCGGCCGCGGACCGATGGCGGGCCGAGCGGGCCGCGCGGGGGATCTGGCTGTAGCAGACGTCCCTGACCAGCAGGTGCCAGAAGCCGTATTCGACTTCGCCCGACATCGAGCTCGTGCGCGACGGCCGGACGAGCTCCTTGCGCGACAGCTCGTGCAGCGCCTGCTCGACCTCGCGCTGGTTGCGCTCGCCCATCTCGGCGAGGGCGCCGGCCCAAAAGATCTTGCCGATCACGGCCGCGTCCTGGAGCAGGCTCTTCCGTTCGGGAGCGAGCGTGTCCAGCCGGGCGGCGATCAACGCCTGCACGGAGGCCGGGACCTCCTCCGTCTCGGCCAACTCGCCCCGGTCGGCGAGCAGCCGCACGAACTCCTCCGTAAAGAGCGGGTTCCCGCCAGCCCGCTCGAGCAGCGCCCGTTGGGTCTCTGCCGGCAGCACCGCCCGGTCCAGGAGCGAGCCAATCAGGCGGGCTGTCTCCTCCGTGGTCAGCGGGGCGAGGTTGATCGTGGTCGCGTTGCGCAGCCCTGTCGCCCAGCTCGGGTGCCGCTCGTACAGCTCCAGCCGGGCCGTGCACAGCACGAGCAGCGGGACGGCCTCGGCCCAGTCGACCAGGTGCTCGAGGAAGGAGAGCAGGGCCGGATCGGCCCAGTGCAGGTCCTCGAACACGAGCACTGTCGGCCCTTGCGCGGCGAGCGACTCGAGGAAGCGCCGCCACGCGGTGAACGACTCCTCCTGCGAGGCCGGCTCGCCGCCTGAGCCGACGAGCGGAGCCAGCCTGGCCTTGAGCCAGGGCAGGTCCGGATCCTCGGCGGGCAGGGCGCGCTCGAGCTTCGCTCCGGCCTCCTCGGGCGAGTCGGACTCGAGGATGCCGCACTCGGCCTTGACGATCTCACCAAGCGCCCAGAAGGCGATCCCGTCCCCGTAGGGCAGGCAGCGGCCCTGGCGCCACGTGACCAGCTCGGGCCGCTCGTCGATGTAGCGGAAGAGCTCGGCGCAGAGGCGGCTCTTGCCGACCCCCGGCTCGCCCACGATCGTCACGAGCTGACAGGAGCGCTGCTGCGCCGAGCGCTCGAACGTGCCGATCAGGAGCGGCTTCTCGAGCTCACGGCCGACCAGCGGCGTGGCGTGCGTCCGCATCACGTCCGAGCCGAAGCGCGCGCGGGCTTTCAGCGGCTGCCAGATGTCAAGCGGCTGCGCCTTGCCCTTCACGGACACCTGCTCCAGCGGCTCGTAGTCGAAGATCCGCTTCGTCTGACCGTAAGTCTGTTCCGAGACGGCGATCCCGCCCACCGGCGCCGTGCCTTGCAGGCGAGAGGCGGTGTTGACGACGTCGCCGGTGACGATCCCCTCGCCCTGCTCGGGACGCGCGCCGAGGGCGACGACCGCCTCGCCGGTGTTGATCCCGATCCGCACCTGCAGGGAGAGACCTGCGTCTTGCTCGTTCAGCTCCCCAATCGTCTCCAGGATGCGTAGCCCTGCGCGGATCGCGCGCTCGGCGTCGTCCTCGTGCGCGAGCGGGGCGCCGAAGACCGCCATGACCGCGTCCCCGATGAATTTCTCCACGGTGCCCCCGTAGCGCTCGATCTCCTGGCGCAGGCGGGCGTGATAGGGGCGGATGCGGGAGCGGACGTCCTCGGGGTCAGCCGCCTCCGAGGCGGCAGTGAAGCCGACGAGGTCGCAGAAGAGGACGGTCACGACCTTGCGCTCCTCCTGCGCCGAGGTTGCGAGCTGCTCGGTCAAGGGTGCGGCGCAGAAACCACAGAACTGAAAGCCATCCGGGTTCTCCTTGCCGCACGAAGGGCAGGTCGGCACGAAAACGAGTCTAAGACGCCCGGCTGCGACGAGGAAGACAGCTTTCAGCCCAACGCTCCGTTGCGCGGGCAACGTGTGGAGGGCAACACCTGGGGCCTCCACGTGACAAGCCGAGGCTTATGACGTCACGGCCTTCGATCATGATGAACCCTCTCGGTGGAGAGGGTTTCGCTCTCTCGCCCACTCAGACAACAAACATCCCTGCTTTGCAGGCCTGTCGTCGATCGACGCGACCGTATCACCTCAGGAAGTCTGTGTCGGAAGGCGTCGCGAAGCGTCGCGGTGCGTCGGGCGTACCGGAGATGTGTCCGTTTTGTGTCCGCGCGTTTGATGAGTAGTCAACAAGAAAATCCGATTTGCAGGCGCTTTAGCGAAGCCCTCTGACGGACTCGAACCGTCGACCCCCTCCTTACCATGGAACAGCTTAGGCACCCGGTCGCAACCCACCCACGGCAATGGTTTGCGCTTGTCTGAGCCGTTCTGGGCGTCCTCCCATTTGCCACCGGTTGCTACCAGTTGCAACCGCTGGGCTCCACAAAGG
>JBKPFP010000128.1:0-1646 GCA_046744435.1 Actinomycetota bacterium
GAATGGACGTCCTAGTTCTCATCGACAAGCTCGACGACCTGGTCCACAACGCGAAGGCCGTTCCTTTGACCGACCAGGTCCGCATCGACCGCGAGGAGATCTACGAGATCCTCGACCAGATGCGCGCCACGATCCCCGAGGAGATCAAGCAAGCGCGCTGGATCGTCAAGGAACGGCAGGAGATGCTCGCCGAGGCGAAGCGCGAGTGCGACCGGCTGCTCGGCGAGGCACGCGAGCAGGCCGCGCGCGAGGCGTCGCAGACGGAAATCGTGCGGCTCGCCGAGCGCCAGGCTCAGGACATCGTCGAGGAGGCTCGCCGCCAGGCGCGCGAGACCCGGCTCGAGATGGAGGACTGGGCGGACGGCATCCTGTCGACGCTCGAGGTCAATCTCGACAAGTTCCTCGGCGCGGTCAAGCGCGGGCGCGAGCGGCTGCACGAGCGGTCGCAGGAGACGGTGGTCGCCGGAGTCGGCGCCCAGGGCTCCGACAACGAAGAGCCTCAGTACTAGCCGCAGAAGAGCCCGCGAGCCCTTCCGGCGCTACCCTGGAGGCATGACCAGCTTCAGCCTGCGCTCGCTTCGGCTGAGGCCGGGCGAGGAGTACCGAGACGCGAAGGAAGTCGAGCTGCAGCCGCTCGTGCTGGGTGGCCAGCGCTACCTGCCCGTTCCGGACAAGGTGGACGCAGACCTGCTCGTCAGTCGTGTCTCGAGCGGCACCGTCTTCGAGCTCCGCTACTCCGCCCGGCTCCACGGCCCCTGCTACCGGTGTCTCGCAGACGCCGTCCTCGACGTGTCCGTCTCCGCGCGCGAGTACCAGGCGACGAACCCCGGCGAGGCGGACGAGCTGCGGACGCCGTACCTCGCCGACGACCAGCTCGACCTCTCGGCGTGGGCTCGCGACGCGCTCGTCCTGGCGCTGCCCGATCAGATCCTGTGCCGCCTCGACTGCGCCGGTCTCTGCCCCGTCTGCGGCGCGGATCTCAACTTCCAGCCGCACGAGCACGACGACCAGGAGCTGGACTCGCGCTGGGCGGCTCTCTCGGAGCTACGCGACCGGCTCTAGCTCTGGTCAGTCGTCGTCGCCGCCACCGCCGCGACCCGACGAGCCCGAGCCGCCGCTGCCCCCCGATCCGCTGCCGCTCGAACCGCGCCCCGAGTTGTCGTCGTCCCGCTTGCGAGAGTCTTCATCGGTCGTCGTGTCCCGTTCGCCATCCTCATCGGTCGAGGTTCGCGTCGAGACGGTCCGCTGCGGTGCCCGGGCACGGGGCCTCGGCGTCAGCTCCTGCGGATCCTCGAGTTTCGTCACGGGCAGGCCGACGGAGTCGCGCGAGACGAGATACGACGCATAGCCGATCGAGGCGGCGGCGAGGAGGCCGAGCAGGGCCAGGCCGAGGACGATGAGGAAGCTCCGGACGCTCATATCGCCCACACTAGCCGCCTCCGGTCAGGGCCTCGTCGAGCTGCGTGTTCGCCTTGCCGTGCGACGCCTCCGAAACCGGTAGCCGTACCTCCGCTCGGGCACCGCCTTCGGCGCGGTTGGCGATGTGCGCGTCCCCTCGCCACCGGTGGGCGAGCGTGCGCACGATCGCGAGCCCGAGCCCGGTTCCGCCGGGACCGCCGCGGCTCGCGCTGCCGCGGGCGAAGCGC
>JBKPFP010000468.1:0-2713 GCA_046744435.1 Actinomycetota bacterium
CGAGCGGCTGGCCGCCGACGGACAGCCTGATGCCGTCGTGCTCGACATCCTGATGCCGGGGATCGACGGGCTCGAGGTCTGCCGCCAGATCCGCCAGCGCGGCAACAGTGTCCCCGTGCTGATGCTCACCGCACGAGACGCCGTCGGCGATCGAGTCGAAGGCCTGGACGCCGGCGCGGACGACTACCTGGTCAAGCCCTTCGCGCTCGAGGAGCTGCTCGCGCGGCTCCGCGCGCTGCTGCGACGTGCGTCCCCGACGGTCGACGGGACGCTCCACTTCGCCGACCTCGAGCTCGACCCTGGCACGCGGGAAGTCCGGCGCGCCGGTGACAAGGTCGAGCTGACCCGGACGGAGTTCAACCTGCTCGAGCTGTTCATGTTGAACCCACGTCAGGTCCTGACCCGCTCGATCATCTTCGAGCGGGTCTGGGGCTACGACTTCGGGTTTGCGTCCAACTCGCTCGACGTCTACATCGGCTACCTCCGCCGCAAGACCGAGGCCGGCGGGAAGTCGCGGCTGATCCACACCGTTCGCGGTGTGGGGTACGCACTCCGCGAACCATGAGCTTTCGCGCTCGTCTGACGCTCGTCGCCGCGACGGCGGTCGCGCTCGCCGTCGCCCTCGCCTCCGCCGTCGTCTACGTCGTCGTCCGGGATCAGCTCCGCGACCAGGTGGACAGCGCGCTCCATGCCCGGGCCGTGCAGATCCAGGAAGAACCGTTCCGTGAGCTGCGACTGCAGATTCCCAACCCCAAGCTCGGTGAGGCGGCCGGCTACATACAGCTCGTCAGCTCGGACGGAACCATCGAGCGCCCAGGCGGGTTCGACATTCCGATTCCCGTCACGCCACGGGTGCTCGAGGTCGCGGCCGGAGAGTCGCCCGGGTTCTATGCAGACGCGACGATCGCCGACACGCATGGCCGAGTCCTCACGTTCCCGATCGCACCCGGCTGGGCCATCCAGATCCTGCGCTCGCTCGACGAGGTGGACGATACGCTCGCCCGGCTGAGGACGTTCCTGATCTTCATCACGCTCGCCGGGATCGGTCTGGCGGTCGCGCTCGGGCTGCTCGTGTCCCGCGCCGCGATCGCGCCGGTCGCGCGGTTGACGAGAGCGACCGAGCGGGTGACCGAGACCCGCGACCTCTCGGAGCGGATCGACTCGGGCGGACAAGACGAGTTAAGTCGGCTGGCCGGCAGCTTCAACGCCATGCTCGGCGCGCTGGAGGAGTCGACCAAGGCGCAACGGCAGCTCGTCGCCGACGCGTCGCACGAGCTCCGGACGCCGCTCACGAGCCTGCGAACGAACTTCGAGGTGCTAATGAGCGACCGGGAGCTGGATCCGGACGAACGCCGCCGACTGCTCGACGATGTGGTCGAGCAGATCGGCGAGATGACCACCTTGATCGCAGAGCTGATCGAGCTCGCCCGCGGCGACGAGCTTCCCGCCAGGACGGAAGACGTCCGGCTCGATCTCGTCGCCCAGGAAGCGGTGGAGCGTGTGCGCCGCGCACGGCCGGGCGTCACGTTCAAGACGGACTTGCGGGAGTCGGTCGTCCGGGGCGTCCCTTCGTCGCTCGAGCGGGCGATCGGCAACGTCCTCGACAACGCCGCCAAATGGAGCCCGCCCGGCGGCGAAGTCGACGTCAACGTCGAGGACGGAACGGTCACGGTGCGCGATCGCGGGCCGGGCATCGACGACGCCGACATGCCCCACGTCTTCGATCGGTTCTACCGCTCTCCGTCCGCGCGGACGATGCCGGGCTCCGGCCTCGGGCTCGCGATCGTCCGCCAGGTGGCGGAGGCGCACGGCGGCGAGGTCGTGGCGGAGCGCGCCGAGGGCGGCGGGACGCGGATCACGCTGCGCTTGGACGGCGGCCCGCCGAAGTCTTAGAGAACTCTTCTCCTCGGCTTAGGCCGGTCTTAGGCGCCGCCGCTTTCCTCGATGTCGTGACCGCAAGCAACCGACAAAGGAGGAACGACATGCGACGTCACATGAAGAAAATCGCCGTCGGCGGCGCTGCGCTCGCCGCCACCGTCGGTGCCGGAGGAGCGATCGCCGCCACGCAGCTCAATCCGGAACAGGAGAGCCAGGCGGTCCTGAACGACGCCGCCGAGCAGCTCGGCGTCGAGCCGAGCGAGCTAAGCGATGCGCTCAAGGACGCGCTCGCGAATCGGGTCGACGAGGCCGTGGAAGCGGGTCGGCTCACCGAAGAGCAGGGCGCAGAGCTGAAGGAGCGGATCGAGTCCGGCGACGTGCCGCTGCTCGGGTTCGGCGGGCCCGGCCTCGGCCACCGGATGCACCACGTCGGTGATCTGGATGCGGCCGCGTCGTATCTGGGAATGACCGAAGGGAACCTGATGGCGGCGCTCGAAGACGGCAAGACGCTAGCTCAGATCGCCGAGGATCGAGGCAAGTCCGTCGACGGCCTGGTCAATGCCCTCGTCGACGAGGCGGAGGCAGAGCTCGCAGCGGCTGTCGACGCCGGACAGCTGACCGACGCCCAGCGCGACTCGATGCTGTCCGGCCTCAATGAGCGGATCACGAGGCTCGTGAATGAGCGGCCTGGCCTCCACACTAGGTCCGGCCCGCGACACGAGCGCGGCTTCGACTACCCCGCGCCGCCGGACATGGGCACAGCAGCCTGAAGTGCAACCGCCATCGCTGCGCGTCCGGGTGCCTGGCACCCGGACGCGTTGGCACGCCGGCAGCG
>JBKPFP010000239.1:0-5393 GCA_046744435.1 Actinomycetota bacterium
AGGTACTTGGGCACATCGTCCCACGGCGTGATGTCCGTCAGCGCGAAGCTGATCGTCACCGCCGGGTTGATGTGCGCGCCGCTGAACTGGCCGACGGCGTAGACGGCTACCGCGACGGCCATCCCCCATCCGAACGTGATCACGATCCAGCCCGCGTTCTCCGCCTTCGAGCGTGCGAGCAGGACCCCGGCAACGACCCCGTCTCCGAGCAGGATCAGGATCGCCGTTCCGACCAGCTCGGCCGTGAAGATCTCCATGACCACCTCCTGTTTAAGGCGCTCAACGGTGAATTGCGCGAGAAGATCTCGCACCCAGATGGCGAAGTCAACGCGTGAGGGCGCCGCGAAAGCGGCTGTCGATCAGACGAGTGAAACGTCGACGGCGTAGCGATCGCGCAATTCGCGTGCGATCTGCTCGTCGCCGCCGATCAGGAACAGCTCGTAGGGATACGCGTATTGCGCCCGGTAGCCGCGTTCGCGGGCGAGGATCTTTCCCCACAGGGAGACGGAGCCGAGGGCGATCGGACGCCCCTGCCGGACCGGGGGCAGCTCCCGGTACTCGCGTCCGTAGCGGTGCCTGACGCCCGTGTAGCGGCGCAGTAGCTCCTCTGCGAGCGCGCGCGTCTTGAAGGCGTAGATACCGCATTCGTGCCCGTCAACAGGCGCGGTATCCCGATGCACCGCGCACCCGGCTTCGAATCGGCTCCCGGCCGGCCAGCTCACGTGGTGCATCGTGAACGACTCCAGCCGGTGTTCGTCGGCGTGGAGTCGGACGTGCCACAGTCGCCACCCGAGGATGGGCTCGATCGAGAGTTCGCTCACGCCGGCACCGGATCCTCGACCGGCTCTTCGACCGGTGCGGGTCCTGGGACCGGCTCCTCGAGTGGAACGATCTCGATTTCGCGCTCGGTCTCGGGGACGCCGATATCCATCAGGGCTCCTTCTCTCTTTTCGGCCGCTGGAGCCGAGAACTTGAAACAAACGCTACAGAGGGCGCCGGACGGGACCGGCTCGGTCAGGTCCTGCGCACGAAGTCGATCGACACGGGCACGCCCTCGAGCTCGAACCGCTCGCGGAGCTTGTTCTCGACCCAGTAGCCGTAGTCGCGCGTGATCAGGCTCGGGTCGTTGACGAAGAAACGGAAGCGCGGCGGTCGCACGCGCGTCTGCAGGCCGTAGAGCAGGTTGAGGCGCTTGCCGTTCCGCGACGGCGGCTGGCGGCTCTCGCGCAGCTCGCCGAGGAAGCGGTTCAGCACGGGAGTCGGGATGCGCTCGACCGACTTCTCGTACAGCTCCTCGACCTTGTCGAGCAGCCGGTCGAGGCCGCGACCGGTCTTCGCCGAGACGGTGACGATCGGCGGGCGCTGGCGCAGGCGGGGCTCGAGCCGGCGGCGCACGTCCTCGATGTCGACCTCGGAGAGGTCCCACTTCGAGAGCACGACGAGGGTTGCGCAGCCCGCCTTGCGCGCGACGTCGGCGATCCTGAGGTCATGGTCGACGACGCCCTCGCTCGCGTCGACGAGGACGAGCGCGACATCGGCCCGCTCGGCAGCCTGCAGGGCGCGGAGCTCCGAGTAATACTCGATCCCTTGGCGCTGGCGCCGCTTGCGGCGCAGGCCGGCCGTGTCGACGAGGACGAAGGTGCGCTCGCCGCGCTCGAGCACCGTGTCGATCGCGTCGCGCGTCGTGCCGGGCGTCTCGGAGACGATCACGCGCTCCTGCCCGAGCACGGCGTTCAGGAGGCTCGACTTGCCGACGTTCGTCCGCCCGAGGATCGCGACGCGGATCGCGTCCTCCCCGGCCTGCTCCGGCCCCACGCCCGGGAGCCGTGCGACGATCAGGTCGAGGAGGTCGCCGGTGCCGTGGCCGTGCACCGCCGAGACGGGGATCGGATCGCCCAGGCCGAGCCGGTGGAACTCGAACGCGTCCGCGTCCCGGCTCGGGTCGTCGATCTTGTTCACGATGAGCAGCACCGGCTTGCGCGAGCGGCGGAGGATGGCGGCGATCTCCTCGTCGCCGGGCGTGATCCCCGTCTGCGTGTCGACGACGAAGAGGACGAGGTCGGCCTCGCCGATCGCGGCCCGCGCCTGCTCGGCCACCTGTCGCGTGAGCGGCGAGCGGTCGGCGATGTCCACCCCGCCCGTGTCGACGAGCAGGAACCGCTGCCCGGCCCACTCGCAGACCAGCTCCTTGCGGTCGCGGGTCACCCCCGGGCTTTCGTGCACCACTGCTGTCCGCGAGCCCGTCAGCCGGTTGACGAGCGTCGACTTGCCGACGTTCGGGAAGCCGACGACGGCGACGGTGCCGAGGAGCGCGTCGTTCACGGCGGAGGGACGGCGACGGCCGGGCGCCCGAGCTCGTGCACGTCGACGAGGAAGCGCCAGAGCCGGTGGATCTCCTCCTGGACGAGCGTCGTTGCCTGCTTGTAGCCCTTCCCCGAGCGGGGCACGCCCTCGAAGCTCATCGGCTCGCCCCAGGCGATCGAGACCGGGTGGAAGTTGCCGAGGCGCCAGAACTGCGAGCCGTGGATCGCCGCCGGGACGACGGGCACCTCTTCCTGCACCGCGACCATCGCCGCGCCGGGCTTCGCCTCGCCCGGCACGCCGCTGCGCTGACGCGTGCCCTCGACGAACATTCCGAGCGCGTGCCCCTCGCGCACGATCTCGCGCATGGCGCGCACCGCCTCCCGGTCGGACTCCCCGCGGCGCACGGAGCGGGTCCCGAAGGCGCGGATCAGCTGGCCGAGGCCGGGCACGTGGTGCGCCTCGATCTTCGCCACGTAGTGGATCGTTCGCGGCGAGGAGGCGCCGAAGGCGGGCGGATCGAGCCAGGAAAAGTGGTTGAACGCGAGAACGACGCCGCCCTCTCGCGGCACGCGCTCGGTGCCGTACTCGCGGAGTGGTGCGACTGCGCGGACGGCCGGCGCGATCGTCATCCGCCCGACGCGCCAGACGACGTCGGTGGCGTTCACGCCGTCGCCCGGGCGCGCACGAGCTCTTCGATACGGCGGACGACGTCCTTGACGTCGAGCTCGGTCGTGTCGATCTCCTCCGCGTCCTCGGCGGGCTGCATGCGCGCGGCGTCGCTCTCGTCGCGCAGGCGCAGGTCGGTGGCGAGCGCGTCGGCGCCGATGTCCGGGCGCTCGGCCTGCCGCCTGCGCTCCCGCACGTCGCGCTGGGCCCGCAGATAGATCTTGACCTCGGCGTCCGGCGCGACGACCGTGCCGATGTCGCGACCCTCGATGACCGCGTCGCCGAGCTCGGCGAGCTCCCGCTGCCGCTTGCGCATCACCTCCCGCACTTGCGGGTGGCGCGCGACAACGGGCACGAGGCGGTCGATCCGCGCCTGGCGGATGGCGTCGGTGACGTCCCGGCCGGAGATGAAGACGCGGCCGGCCTCGTCGAGCTCGACCGGGTTGTTGCGTGCGAGGTCGCCGAGCCGCTCACCCTGGTCGAGCGGGATCGCGTCGTGCATCGCGAGCCACGTGAGCGCGCGGTACATGGCGCCGGTGTCGAGGTAGCGGAAGCCGAGCCGCTCGGCGAGCCGGCTCGCAACCGTGCTCTTCCCAGCCCCCGCGGGGCCGTCGATGGCGACGATCATCGCTGCGTGACCGACTCGAGTAGGTCGAAGAACCCGGGGAAGCTTACAGCGACGGCTTCCGCGCCCTGCAACCGCACACCGTCCCGCGAGACGAGGCCGGCAACGGCACCCATCATGGCGAGGCGATGGTCCCCGCGCGCGTCCATTCCCCCACCCTTAGGGCGGGTGGGAACACCCCTCACCCCGAAGCCATCTTCGCGCTCAGCGATGCGCACGCCAAGGGCTTTCAGCGAAATCGACACGCTTTCGATCCGGTCCGTTTCCTTCTTGCGCAGCTCGGCGGCGCCCTCGACGACCGTCTCCCCGCGCGCGCAGGCGGCCGCGAGCGCGACCAGCGGCAGCTCGTCGATCAGCCGCGGCACCTCGTCGGCGCCGATCGTCGTCGCGATCAGCGACGCCGAGTGCACCTCGAGGTCACCGACGAGCTCGCCGCCCAGGCGGCGCCGGTTGAAGACCGTGACCCGCGCGCCCATCCGTCCGAGCACGTCGAGCAGCCCGGTCCGCGTCGGGTTCAGCCCCACGTCGTGGATCGTCAGCTCCGAGCCGGTGAGCAGCGTCGCCGCGACGATGAACGCCGCCGCGGCCGAGAAGTCGCCGGGCGCCTCGACGCGCCCCAGCGAGAGCCGCTCGGCTAGCCCGACGGTCGCCCGGTGCGGCCGGCGCCGGATCCGCGCGCCCGCCGCGGCGAGCAGGATCTCCGTGTGGTCGCGGGTCGCGACGGGCTCGACCACGGTCGTCTGCCCGGACGCATAGAGGCCCGCGAGGAGCACGCACGACTTCACCTGCGCGCTCGCCACCGGCAGCTCGTAGCGGATGCCATGCAGCGGACGCCCGCCCTCGACGACGAGCGGCGGCAGCCCGTCCGCGGTCTCGACGGCGGCGCCCATCTGCGCGAGCGGCGCGGCCACGCGATCGACCGGACGCGCGCTCAGCGATTCGTCGCCGGTCAGCTCGAAGCGCCCTTCCTGGCCGACGAGGATCCCGGGCAGGAGCCGCAGCAACGTGCCGGCGTTCCCGCAGTCGATCGGCGCCTCCGGAGCTGTCAGCCCGCGCAGCCCGCGCCCGCCGACGCGCACGACGTCGATCTCGTCCTCGGCCACCTCGGCGCCGAGCGCGCGCACAGCCGCCAGCGTCGACTCCGTGTCGGCCGAGCGCCCGAACCCCGAGATCGTCGTCTCGTCGTCGCAGATCGCGCCGAGGAGGACCGCACGGTGCGAGATCGACTTGTCGCCCGGGACGGCGATGTGGCCGACGAGCGCCCTCGCCGGCTCGATCGTGGTCACGGCGCGTCCAGCACGGGCGCGGCGACCACGCCGTAGCCCTGCTGCTCGAGCAGTGCCGCCGCGCGCCCGGCCTCGTCCTCGCCGGCGACGAGGAGGTTGAGCACGCCGCCGCGCTCGGGCGAGACGTGCTCGAGCTCGAAGTCCTCGATGTTGATCCGTTCGGCGCCGAGCGCCTGCGTGATGCCGGCGAGCACGCCCGGCCGGTCGGGCACGTGCACGCGCAGCCGAAAGAGGGTGCTCGGGTCGGGGTACGCCTCGGCCATCATCCGGCCGCGGTTCTCGGACGCCTCGCCGATCCAGCGGGCGAGGAAGCCGGCATCGCCCGTGGCCAGCGCGGCCTCGAGCTGCTCGATGCGGCGCCGGTGCTCCGCGAGCGAGTCGGCCAGCGCGGCCGAGTTCTCGAGGAAGATGTCGACCCAGATGCGCGGGTTCGCGCCCGCGACCCGGGTCATGTCGCGGAGCGAGCCGCCCGCCGCGAGCAGCGGGTCGTGCCGGTCGATCATGGTCGCGCC
>JBKPFP010000300.1:0-2779 GCA_046744435.1 Actinomycetota bacterium
CGTAGCGTTCGACACGAGCATCGACCACAGTCACGACTCTCAGAAGAGACTACGGAAGACTCGCGCTCAGCCGAGGTCTCGCCATCAGGAGGGTGAGTAGGAGCCGCTCAGCGTTCATTCGCGAGCCGAGCCTAGACTTCAGTTCGGGCTGAGCCAGCGGGACTGCGGCTTCCAACTCTCCCGCTGAGATACCGCAGCGAGCTACAGGGCAGAGTTCGCGCGCTTTTCTTCCCAGCCGAACGGGCACCTCAGGCCGAGTCGCAGACCCATTCGACGGCCCGCGCTGCGAACGCGGGTCGTCGGCGTCTCTGGCTAAGTCCTCTTCGTCGTCTTCGACGTACTCACGACGTACATCACCGTGGGCATCGGGATCCTCGCCTGTCCCGAGCGGTCCCCCGCAATGCGGGCAGCGTGCAGGACTTTGCCGCCCCGAGTTGCCCTTCGACCGGACCCGAAGGGACACCCCTTCTTTCCCTCGTAATGAAGGGGTCCCCGGTTCGAGTCCGGGCGTCGGCTCTAAGAGCCCTGCTTCTCCCCTCAGTACTTGTCCGCAGCAAGATGAGCTAGCGCTACGGATGCGCCCTGGCGCGCCGGCGCAGAGGATCGAAACCGATATCCAAGAGCACGGTCGACCCGGAAACGGAGGCCAACGGTGAAACGACACTTTCCGATACTCCTCACGATCCTCTTGTTTACAGCAGCTGCGACGGCGGCTTCGGGAGCCGGCGCAGCCACGTCGCAGACCAGCCGTGCGCGCAGCGTCGGCGGCGTCTCGAACAAAGCCGTCCAGCTGAACGGCGCGTCGGGGCCAACCGTGGGCAGCGTCAAGTGGCGCTTCCAGGTGCCAGGGCAGTACGTCCTCCGCCGCCCGGCGGTCGGCCCCGACGGGGGCGTGGTCGTCGTCAACTCGTCGGGCAACGTGTACTCGCTCACCTCGAATGGCGTCCTGCGGTGGGTAGTTCAGTACGCCGGTGGCGACGGAGGCCCGTCGATCGGCTCGGACGGCACCGTCTACGTCGCCTCGATGAACACCATCAAGGCGATCTCGCCGGACGGCTCGATCAGATGGGCGTTCACGGAGCCGAGCGCGGGCCAGGGTGTGATCGCCGGGCCGACCGTCGGCCCCGACGGCAACATCTACGTGATCTCGGACGTCGGCGGGCTCGGCGCGTTCGCGCTCTCGCCGCAGGGGCAGCTCCTCTGGAGCAACCCAGGCAACCCCCAGTTCAGTGAGAACGCCCAGCTCGGCGTGGAGATCGTGTTCGGCTCGGGCCGGCTCTACGCCGGCTTCGACGAGCGCGGTGTCGCTCTGAGCACGATGTTCGCGATCTCCCTCGGAGGTGCACAGCAGTGGGCGAGCCAGATCGGCGGCACCGACGATCCGTTCATGCAGCAACAGCGTCAGCCGGCGACCGGCCTCGACGGAAGCCTCTACCTGACCGCAATGGGCGGCGCCAACGGCTGGGGTCTCCGCCGGATCGATCCCGGCACGGGCAGCGTGCTTTGGAACTACTCGCCGTGGCCCTCGAACGGCATGTCGCCGCCGGACGTCGGGCCAGACGGGTCGGTCTACTTCTCGCGAAGCCTCAGCTACCTCGAGTCGGTGACCGCGGCCGGTCAGTCGCGCTGGACCTTCTTCGACGGCTCGATCATCGACCACCCGGTCGTCAGCCCCGACGGAAGCTCGGTTGTCGCCGGCAATCGTCCGAACTTCGGCGAGCCCGGCTCGGTTCGCGGCTGGAACGCGGCAAACGGGGCGCTCAGGTGGCAGGTCGACCTGCCCTCGGAGAACGGTGGGTACCAGGTGCTCTACTCGCCGCCGCGGTTCTCGCGCGACAGCGGGACGGTGTACTTCGGCACCGCCATCCTCGGGGGCAGCGGCGAGTACTCGTACCTGTACGCGGTCGACACGGCGGCGGTGAGTCAGCCACCTCGTCGCTGCATGTTCGGCTGCGGTACTACCTGAGCGGCGCTAGAGGGCCCCGCTGCGGAAGCGGCAGGGAGCGGCACGACCGTTCCCTGCCGCGTGGCTCCCGGGTCACGGTCCTTGCGTCTCGGCGGATCTCTTCACGACCGAGAAGGCTGCGGCGCCCGACGTCCGCCAGTCCACCCGTCCACGAGGTTGTCCTCTCCAGTCACCCCAGTCCGTCCGCACCAAGTTCAACTGAATCGCCCGCAGAAAGCGCCCTGAGGTGACTTGAGCGGACTGGAGCGGACAGCGGTCCATCACTCGTAATGAGGGGTCCCCGGTTCGAGCCCGGGCGTCGGCTTGCAAGGGAAGCCCCGCAAACGCGGGGTGTCGGCCTCTTTCGTGGCCGAGTCGCTCGATGCCGAGGCGGCAACCGCCGGAACGACCTCGCCCTACGCGAAGTCTTTCGCTTGCCCCCCGGCCGTGCCGATTGTGGGAAGCACCAGCGAGACGGTCGTCCCACGACCTGGCGCTGTGTCGAGTGACACGCTGCCTCCACTGCGGTGCGCCAAGGCCTGAACGATCGCCAGGCCGAGGCCGCTTCCGCCGGGCCGGCGCGAGGGGCCGTCGCCGCCTCGGTAGAAGCGGTCGAAGGCGCGCTCTCGCTCCTCCGGCGTCAGACCGGGGCCGCGATCCTGGACGTGGATCGTCACCTCCTCCGGGCCGGCCTCCGCGGTTACGACGATCGGCGTGTCCGGCTCGCTGTACTTCGCGGCGTTGTCGACGACGTTGAGAAGCATCCGGCGGACCGCGTCCGGATCGGCCCACACGCGTGCTCCGTCGAACGCGTCCCGGTCGAAGTCGACGGTC
>JBKPFP010000232.1:0-5349 GCA_046744435.1 Actinomycetota bacterium
TCTCCGGACAGTGCGAGGACGTGAGCGTACCCACGGCGACGCAGCTCATCGACAGCGCGCGCCGTGTCGTCGAACCCCTCGCCGAACACGGCCAGGGAAGCGTCGACGTCGTACGGCAGCTCCCCTCCCAGCAGCAGTCGCTCGACCGGAATTGCGAAGTGGGTGTACTGCACAGGAGCCGAATCACGCTCGGCATCAGGCCGTACGTCGATCCATCGCCAGCGCGCGCCGGCGTGGCTGGTCAGGACGTCGTACGGCCCCTCATCGATGTCGGTCATTTGTGCGCTGACTCGGCTCAGAGCGCGGCGTAGAGACTGACCTCCACCCCGTCAGGATCCTCGAGCTGGGCGTAGCGCTGTCCCCAGAACGCGTCCCACGGCTCCTTCTCGCCGTGGAACCCGGCGTCCGTGACCCTGGCGTACGTCTCGTCGACCTCGGCTGGGCTCTTGCACTCGAAGGCAATCCCTATTTGGGTCCCTCCTACGCGCTTCCAGTCCGGGCGGAAACTCCGGATGACGTCCTCGGTGTCGAGCATGAACCGCACGCCGTTCGGCAGGAACGCGTCGACGTGACCCTCCTCCGGCGTCTCCGGCACGTCGAGGCCGAGCAGCCGGTAGAACTGAATCGAGCGCGCCATGTCGGAGGCCACGATCCCAATCGCGTTGAGCTGTGGCATCAGACCGAACGCTAACGCGCCGCGCCGCTGTACGCAGGTCAGGTGGCCTGTCCACCCTAAACTCCGGCGCAGATGATCAAGGCGGTACACACGCTGATCTACTCGGACGAACCGGAAGCCACGCGATCGTTCCTCCGCGACGTGCTCGGCTGGCCCTTCGTCGAGGATCCCGAGTCCGAGCCGGGATGGCTCATCTTCAAGACCGGCCCGAGCGAGCTTGGCGTGCACCCCACCTCGGGAACGCACGAAGGGCAGAGCTACTCCTCCCCGGTGCATCACTCGATCTCGCTGATGTGTGACGACGTGGAGGCGACGATGGCGGAGCTCGAGTCGAGGGGAGCGGAGTTCTCCGGCCCGCCCCAGGACGCCGGGTTCGGGATCGCGGTAAAGCTCAAGCTTCCGGGTGCCGGCGAGATCCTGCTCTACGAGCCGCGTCATCCGGAGGCATACAGCCTCTGAGCCAGGGCGCGACCCGGTTGTGATTCGGCTAACCTAGGCAGCCCAGGGCGGTTAGCTCAGTTGGGAGAGCACCAGCTCGACAAGCTGGGGGTCACTGGTTCGAGCCCAGTACCGCCCACCTGGAGAGCCCCCGCTCAGCGGGGGTTTTCGTTTTCCAAGGTGACGACGCGACGCCGGCCGTGCTCGCAAAATGATCGCAGCGAAGCGGCCAAACGAGTGCCAGCGGGGGCCTATTCGGCTCCGCTCGTGTTCGTCATCGGGCATATGCTCTGAGCGCTGGTCCGGCCCAAGGACTGGAGGCCGGATGAGCTTTCGATTCAAGTTGGAGTGGCTAGACGGTACGCCGGATGAGCCGCCGTCGATCACGAGCGTTGTTCCCAACTGGCCGCCGTTGGCCTTCAGTCGTCCTTCAGTCGTTCAACTGTAGGAGTTTCAGGAGTTGGCCGATCTTGTGGCCGTCTTGGGCGGGGTGACGCATGGCTATGTCGGTTCTGACGCGGTAGTGGTTTCGGCGGCCGACCCGTTTGCTCTCGACGTAGCCGGATTCGATCAGGTCGGCGACGATGCGCTGGGCGGCTCGCTCGGTGATTCCAACGCTCTGGGCGATGTCACGGAATCTCGCGTTCGGGTCGTTGTGGAGGCAGAGGAGGACTTGGGTGTGGTTCGAGAGGAACCGCCACGTCTTGCGTTCGTCTCTAGTGCTTGACATACGATATCAGTAGCGTATATTTTTTTTCGTACGTTGTGTGTCGTGTCAATATAAGCGCGACTTCGGAGGGATGGTACATCATGAGCGACGCCCCCGCGTTCCAAGTGCCGACTATCGAGGTTCGCTCGCCGCAGCCGCATGCTGCGCTCGTCGTACTCGCCGGGGAACACGACCTCCACTCGGCAGATGAGGTTCAGCAAACTTTCGACCAGGCTCTGGCTGCCTGCGACCACTTGGTCGTCGACCTCTCAACCGCCGAGTTCATCGACTCCACGATCGTCTGTGTACTCCTGCAGACGAAGAAAAACGCCATTGAGCTCGATCGCAAGTTCAATGTCGTGCTGGGGACTGCGCCGGTCGTCGAACGGATCCTCGAGGTTACCGGGGTAGTCCCGCACTTGAACATCGTCCCGACTATCGAACGGGCACTCGCCTCGTAGCGTGTGGTCGCTGCGAGGAAAGGCAGGCCGCTGATCGAGCCGCCCGCACCGCGTGGCTAGGCGAGGTTCGCAGCTGCCCGCAATGCGACGAGCCCTTTACCGCGACGGCCCGCCACAAGCTCTATTGCTCGCCGGCCTGCCGGCGGCGAGCGTGGCGAGAGCGGCGGGCCGCAGCCGTGAGGTAGTGGACGAGCGCCCGCAGCTCTGGGACGCCGAGCGCGGGCAGTGGGTCGCCGATCCCGACCAGGACGAAGAGCTTTGGCCTGATCGGTGGGCGACGACGACAGGAGGACGAAGAGCCCATCCCGCCCTAGAACGGTGGAGGGCCGTTGCAACGTGAATCGAAAGCTCATCCGTCCTCCCAGTCCTGGGGCCGAGCCGGCGTCGATTACGAGCGTCGTGCCGGTCCGCGGCGATCCCCTCGTCAGCTCGTACGCACGACGGGAAGCGTTCGCCGAGATCGCGCTCTTCGCCCGCGACCCCGCCGGCGCATCGTCCTCCTTACTCGTCCCGAGCGTCACGAGATTGGGCAGCACTCCGAAGCCTCGCTCCACCAGGTGCGAATCGAGGTCGGCGAGGAAGACCTGCCGGCCGACGAGCACGAGCTCGACGAGTTTCGCGGGTGCCTCCTGGAGGCGTCAGAGCGCTGGGCTCGTCAGTGCATCGCCGACCGGCACGTCGAAGTCGAAGGCGTTTAGCAGTCGAAGAGAAGCTCGTTGCTCGGCCCGGAGACGTTGCCGGACGAGTCGACAGCTTTCATCGTGACGACCGTCGGCCCCGTGTCCCGGCAGTACGTGATCGTCGAGCCGTACCCGAGCGCGGCATGCTCCTCGAAGATCCCGTCCAGGTAGACGTCGTACAGGATCTCCGACTGGGGATCGACGTTGTCCGTCGACTGGGTCCAGTCGGTCCAGATCTCGGGTGGCGAGCTCTCCGATGACAGCCTCAGATTCGTCGGCGCAGTTGGCGGCTCAAAATCGGTGACTGGAGGCGTCGTGACCGACTCCGTGTTGCTGTCGACGAAGTTGCCCACCGCGTCGGCCGCCCGGACCTTGACCGTGTACGTCGTCGACGGAGTGCGGTCGAAGATCACGAGGCCGTTGGCTCCGATCTGGTTGGCGAAGTACGGGCTGCCGTTGACGAAGAGCGCGTAGTAGACCTGGCTCACGTTGTCGACAGAGGGCGTCCATGTGACCGAGAAGCGAATCGGCCGCACCGCACCCACCGTGAGCTGCGGCGCCGGGCTCGGTGGCGTCGTGTCGGGCGGCGTCGTGTAGCTGACGCTGTTGCTGTTCCCGGATCGGTGCCCACGGGAGTCGATCGCGTAGACGGAGAACGTGTGCGTCGTGTTCGGCGCCAGACTTGGCCAGGTCATCGTCGTCCGCGGCGGATCGACCCGGATGCAGCCCGAGCCGTTCCGTTGGACGCAGTACCAGAAGTTGTTGCCCGTCGACGCGTTCCACGCGAGCGAGACACTCGTCTCGGTCGTCGCGGTAATGCGCAGGTTCGTGGGCGTCGTCGGCGATCCGCCTCTGGCGGCGCCCGCCGTGGTCACGAGCATGGCGGTGGCCAATGTGACGACGCCGGCGGCAAGTGCGGTTCTTCGGAAGAACATGTCCCCTCCCCATGACCCCGAGCTGGTTGTTGGCGTCTCTCGATCACGCAATACGCCGATCACCGGTCACCGGATTCCCATTTAAGAAACCGAAAGCCCGCTCGCGCGGGCTCTCAGTCCCTTGTACGGGTCGTGCACGTCTCGGCCGGCCGAGTAGCGGTCGGCCTAGGCTCGGTCACCGGGGCTGGGTCGCGTTGCAGCGCTGTTCCTCGACTGGTCGGGGGCGAGGGTGTCCGCCATCGATCGGACGCTCGTCGGCGACTACGACGAACAGCGGCGCCGTGTCCGTCTACGGGCGGCGACGACCAACACGCGCAAGGCGTTGTGGATCGACCTCCATCCGGCGCTCGCCGACGTGACGGAAGCGATGCTCGGGCCACGTGAGGATCGCAACCTGGGAGGCCCGCCTGTTCGCAGACTCGGGAGCCGACGCGCTGCGGACTTCGATCGCAAAGGCGTGCAAGGCGGCGGGAGTCCCGCTGCTCAGCCCGCACGACCTGCGCCACCGGCGGATCTCGCTCCTTCACCTGCGCGGCGAACCCTGGGCGCCGGCGAGTTCGTCGGGCAGCGGAACCTCGCCGTGACGGCGAACACCTACACGCATGTCCTCGCAGACGAGACGGAACTCGACTACGTGGCGCTCCTCGGAAGAGGCGCCTAGACTCGTGCCGTGCCCGAGGCGCAACTCCAGGACTCAGGTTCAGGGCTCGCTCCCGCCACCGAGGACTGGTTCGTCGTGAACGTGCGCGATGCCGAGTGGTGGTTCGCGGACAGCAGAGGCGCGGCATGCAACTTCGAGAGCGAGTACGGCGACCCGCAGGTCCAGTTCGATCAGCTCGGAATCAACCTCGCCGTCCTGGAGCCGGGCCAGAGCGGCACCTATCACGCGGAGTCGAACCAGCAGGCCTTCCTCGTTCTGTCGGGGGAGCCCACGCTGCTCGTCGAGGGCGAGGAGCGACGGCTCCGGCCTTGGGACCTCTTCCACTCGCCCCCCGGGACGGAGCACGTCTTTGTGGGCGCGGGCGACGGGCCGTGCGTGATCCTGATGGCGGGTACACGATCCGGCACGGAGGTGCGGTACCCCATGTCCGAGCTCGCGGCGCGGTACGGAGCATCCGTGGCCGAGGAGACGTCCGACCCAGAACAGGCGTATGCGAACGTCGAGTGGCTCCGCCGAGAGCGGCCACCGTCCTGGGATCACCTCCCCTGGGCATAGCTCGCACACCGCCAGCCGTGTCCGCGGCGCGCCCCCCTCGGCGCCCCTTTGAAGGGCAAGAGGTGCCTGTTTGCAGGGAGCTTCGAGCCCAGTACCGCCCACCTCACAAAGGCCCCGGTTATCCGGGGCTTCTGTTTTCTGGGAGGTGAACGGGGAGGGCCACCGTGGCCAGTTTGTGGTCAGGGCTTAGAGCTCTGAGTTGTCGTGGGTGAGTTAGACCCTCCGGTAACCGCA
>JBKPFP010000405.1:0-12322 GCA_046744435.1 Actinomycetota bacterium
GTACCGGGACGGCGAGCTCGTCGCCGACGGGCGCACCGACGACGACGGCCGCATCGCGGAGCTCGCGCCGGGCCTCGATCCGGGCGTCTACCGCCTCGCCTTCCATCCGCCGTCGCCGTTCTTCCGCCGCGTCGAGCTCGAGGTCGAGCTCGGCGACGGCCACACGCACGTTCCGCTCCTCGTCTCCTCGTACGCGTGCGCGAGCTACCGCGGAAGCTGACCGCCGACGAGCTCGCCGAGCTGTTCGAGGGGCGCACCCGGCTGGTCGACCGGCTCGCGGAGCTCGAGGACCCGCTCGGCGCCGCGCCCGAGCTCGTCGGCCGGCTGCCGGAGGACGAGCTGCTCGAAGCGCTGAGCGCGCACCCGGCGATCGGGTCGAAGGCGCTCTCGGAGCGGTCGGCGAGCGAGCAAGGCGCGCCCGACGACGCAGCCGACGTCGAGCTCGAGCGGCTGAACCGTGCCTATCAGGCCAAGTTCGGCTTCCGCTTCGTCGTCTTCGTCGACCGGCGCCCGAAGGCGGCGATCGTTCCGATCCTTCGGGAGCGGCTCGAGCGGACGCGCGAGGAGGAGCTCGAGACCGGCGTCGCCGAGCTGATCGCGATCGCCCGCGACAGGTGGCAGAACGCGTGACGCTCCTCGCCGATGCGTATCTCCGCGACTGGCTCGACCTGCTCCTGCGCTGGCTGCACGTCGTCGCGGCCATGGTCTGGATCGGGACGTCGTTTTACTTCGTCGCGCTCGACAACCACCTGCGCCCGCCGCGGGACGCCGAGCGAAGGGTCGGCGGCGAGTCGTGGGAGGTGCACGGCGGCGGCTTCTACCGCGTGCAGAAGTACCGAGTGGCGCCGGAGACGCTCCCCGAGCCGCTGCACTGGTTCAAGTGGGAGGCCTACACGACCTGGCTGAGCGGCTTCGCGCTGCTGATCGTCCTCTACTACACCGACGCGGACACGTACCTCGTCGACCGCGGCGTCGCCGACCTCTCCGTCGGCTGGGCCGTCGTCATCAGCCTGGGGCTGCTCGCCGTGGCGTGGATCGTCTACGACGCGCTGTGTCGCGTTCTCGGCGGCCGCGAGCTGGTGCTCGCCGCCCTGCTGCTCGTCCTCGTCGCCGTCGCCGCCTGGGGCCTCGGCGAGCTCTTCAGCCCGAGGGCCGTGCCGATCCAGCTCGGGGCGATGCTCGGGACGATGATGGCCGGCAACGTCCTCTTCGTGATCATCCCGGGCCAGCGCGAGCTCGTCCGGGCGAAGCAGGCGGGACGCGAGCCGGATCCCGTCCACGGCCTGCGTGGCAAGCAGCGCTCGGTGCACAACAACTACCTGACGCTGCCGGTCGTGCTTGCGATGATCGCGCCGCACTTCCCGTTCGTGTACACGCACGCGCGCGCGTGGCTCGTGCTGCTGGCGCTGATGGTGCTGGGCGCCTGGGTACGGCTCTTCTTCAACCTGCGCCATCAGGGTCGCACCGTGTGGTCGATCCCGGTGAGCGCTGCGGTCGGGGTGGTCGTGCTCGCCCTCTTAATCCGGCCCGAGGACGGCTCCTCGCAGGCGAGCGGGCCGCCGGTCGCGTTCGCGCGGGTGGCGTCGATCGTCGAGCAGCGCTGCGCTCCCTGCCACTCGGTGGAGCCGACGAACGAGTCGTTCTCGACGGCCCCGGCAGGCGTCGTGCTCGACACGCCGGCTCAGATCGAGGCGCGTGCGGAGGCGATCGAGGAGCAAGCCGTGACGACGAAGGCGATGCCGCTCGGGAACGTGACCGGGATGACCGACGAGGAGCGAGAGCTGCTCGGCCGCTGGATCAACCAGGGCGCGAGGATCCCCTAGAGTCCGCCCAGTGCCCTTCCCGGCAATGAACCCATCGCCTCCGGCGGCCGCTGAACGGCGCCAGGCGGTGTCCTCAGTCGCCCCCAGGCTAACCAGCCTGGGGGCTCCCTGCGTCCTACCCTGGCTTGCTCATCGACCCCCGGAGGCGGGGGAGCATTACCGGAAAGGGCACTAGTGCTCGAGATCGCCGCCGGCGAGATGCGCTTCACCGCCCGCCTCGAGGAGGACGCGGCGCCGCAGACCGTCGCCGCCTTCCGGCGCCTGCTCCCGCTGCGGAGCCGGATCATCCAGGCCCGCTGGAGCGGCGAGTCGGCCTGGATCCCATTCGGCGAGCTCGACGTCGGCGTCGGCCCGGAGAACGCCACGTGCTATCCCGCGCCCGGCGAGCTGCTCCTCTATCCGGGCGGCGTCAGCGAGACGGAGATCCTCTTCCCGTACGGGGCGACGAGCTTCGCGAGCAAGGCGGGCGCGCTAGCCGGCAACCACTTCGCGACCGTGGTCGAGGGCGGCGAGCAGCTGCGGGAGCTCGGCAGGCTCGTACTGTGGGAGGGCGCGCAGGAAATTTCTTTCGACGAGCGTTAGCTCGAGAGCCGCCGCAGCGTCGCGGTCAGCGCCTCGATCGCGACGGCGATGTCGTCCTCACTCGTCAGCTCGTCCGGCGAGTGGCTCGCGCCTCCGTTCAGGCTCCGCACGAAGAGCATCCCGGTCTCGGCGCCCGCCCTGGCGAGCACACCGGCGTCGTGGCCCGCGCCCGACGGGAGCTCGAGCGCTGGGAGACCGAGCCGCTCGATCTCCTCGCGTAGCACGCCGCGAATCGACTCGTCCATGGGAACTGGTGGTGTGCGCGGCTCCGGATCGAGCCCCAGCGCGACGAGCAGACGCTCGAGGCGCTCGGCGTCGGGCGCGCGGGCGTCGACCGTGAGCGTGACGATCCCGGGGACGACGTTCGGCGCGCCGGGCTCTACTTCGATTGCGCCTACTGTCGCGACCGCGCCGTCGATCGCCGCCGCGGCGTCGCGCACCCGGAGCACGAACTCGGCCGCCTTGGAGAGCGCGTCGTCGCGGGCCGACATCGGCGTCGTCCCCGCGTGGCCGGCTACGCCGTCGAACACCACCTCGCGCCGCGTGTACCCGACGATCCCGGTCACGACCCCGAGCGGCGCCCCTGCCTGCTCGAGTACCGGGCCCTGCTCGACGTGCAGCTCGACGTGCCGGCCGGGAAGCGTCCCGCGCTCTGCCAGCGCGCGGCTGCCTACGCAACCACGCTCTTCGTCGCGGAAGGCCGCTACGCCCAGCGTTCGCTCGGCACGGCCCACCCTCTCGACAGCCTCGAGCCCCGCGACGACGCCGAGCGCGCCGTCGAACTTCCCGCCCGCCGGCACGGAGTCGAGGTGCGAGCCGGTCCAGACCTCCGGCAGCTCTGGCCGCGAGCCGGTCAGGCGCCCGACGACGTTACCGTCCGGATCCGTCTCGACCTCGAGGCCGCCCTCCTCCATCCAGACCGCGACCAGCTCAAATGCCTGCTGCTCGGCTTCGCTCCCGCCCGGCCGGTTCGCGCCGGGCCCCCCGCCCAGAGCGTAGAGAGCGTCGAGCCGCTCGACCACACGCCTCGCAGACGTCGCTGAAGCGCTCAGCGGCGTGCCGTGGTCAGCGGCAAACGGGTGCCCGCGAAGATCGCCTGGCGCAGCAAGCGGCCGGCGGGCGCCGTCGCGAGCGAGTACACGGGCACGGGCCGGCCGCGGAGCCACGAGACCGAGACGTAGTCGCCCAGCATCCGCCCGAGCGAGGTCTCCGCCATCCAGAACGGAGACATCGAGACGACGTTCAGCCGCTGCGCGGGGCCCCAGGTCGTGCCGCCGTTCCGCGAAGTGATGAGGCCGACGTCGATCGCAGAGCAGCCGCTGGTGGGGTCGCAGTAGACCGGAGGGCCGATCGAGTGGTACAGCAGCGCCACGCGAGCGCTCCCGCCCGCGGTTGCAGGATCGACGGCGAGCCCGGGCAGGAAGTGATCCGGTGGGCGACTGGACTCGGTGATCGGAACGCTCGAGGGTGGGCTCCAGCTGATCCCGTCGCGTGAGCGCGCGAGGACGATGTGGGCCGTGCACTCGTCCGTGAAGCACCCATCGCTCCACGCGACGTAGACCGTCCCGGCCGCGTCGACGTCGACGGACGCGAAGGACGGCGCCCGCATCCAGATCGGGTCGGCCGGCTGTAGCGGCGCGACCCTACTGAGCGCCGCGAAGCTCTCCCCGCCGTCGGTCGACCGCGTGGCGGCGATCTCGCCCGCGAACGGCCCCGCCGCGAACACGGTGAAGACGAGCAGGAGGTCGCCGTTCGGGCGAACCACCGGCTGGACCCCGTTGACCACGGCAGCCGGGCGGCCGGCGTCGAAGGTCACCGGGCGCGACCACGTACGGCCGCCGTCGACCGAGCGCCTGGTCTCGAGCAGGTTCGTGCCGAAGTTCATGTACGAGAGGTAGCAGCGCCCGCGGAAGCGGCTCCGCGACCAGCTGTCGCAGGTGATCCACTCTTTGTCGATCTCCCCGGTCGGGTCGGCAGCGGCGGTCACGGGCCGGTTCCACGACACTCCGTCCCGGGAGCGGCTGATGAGGACGCCGGCCGTGCTGAGCGAGGCTGCGAGCCACCATCTGTGGGCCGCGTCGTAGGCGACCACCGGATCGCTGATCGAGGACGACGGGCCGGGCGGCTTCGAGTAGACCGAGACGCCGGGGAGGAGACCTGAGCGCCACGTGCGGCCGCCATTCCGCGAGGTCGCGAAGCCGATCGTCGCAGCGCCGCCCTCGACGAAGCGACCCGATTGGAAGACGGTGACGATCGTCGAGCCGAATGCGTGGCTGTCGGGCTCCACCTGCGTCTCGTGGTTGGCCTCGCTGACCCGGTCGACGTCGCGCGAGAGCCGGCGGCTGACGACGTCGCAGTCGGCCGCGACCGGGTCGGTCAGGTCTGCGTTGACGACGTCCAAGCCAGGCCCGCAGCGGACCGTGTCCGACCGCTCGTCCCCGCTCGAGGCGAACCAGTCGGCGCCGGCGCCGCCGAACAGCCGGTCGCGGCCGGGCCCTCCGTCGAGAAGATCGTCTCCGGCGCGGCCTTCGAGCCTGTCGGCGCCGCCCCGGCCGTAGAGCTCATCGGCGAACGCCGTCCCCCGCAGCAGGTCGGGGCCCGCGGTCCCTCTGACGATCGCTCCACCCACGTTCTCGATCCCGGTCGACCCCATCGCCACCAGGAGCGCCGGAACCAGAAGTCGACGCATAGCGACATCCAGCCTACGACTGTGCGGCGGCCCCGTCTACGACCAACACGCGAGACCCCCGCGGAGTACCCTCGACGCCGATGCTCGCCGCCGCCTCCGTGGCTGTCGGCCAGGCGTTCGGGCCGGTCGACCAGGACTACCTGTTCGAGGCGCGGCAGATGCAGGCGCTCTCGTTCGCCGCGCATATCCCGCTCGTCTGCTTCGGCATCGCCTTCCCCGCGCTCGTCGTCTTCGCGGAGTGGCTCTATCTGCGGACCGGCAACCCGCTCTATCGCACGCTCGCCAAGCGCTGGTCGAAGGTGATGATCGCGCTGTTCGCGGTCGGCGTCGTCACCGGCACCATCCTCAGCTTCGAGCTCGGGCTGCTCTGGCCGAATTTCATGGCCACATTCGGCGACGTCTTCGGCCTCGCCTTCGCGCTCGAGGCCTTCTCCTTCTTCGTGGAGGCGATCTTCATCGCGATCTACGTCTACGGGTGGGACCGCCTGTCGCCGCGCATGCATTTCCTCTCCGGGTTTCCCATCCTCGTCGCGGGCCTGAGCGGATCGCTGTTCGTGATCTCCGTCAATGGCTGGATGAACCACCCGGGCGGCTTCGAGCTCCGCGAAGGCCGAGTCGTCGACGTCCGTCCGTTCGACGCGCTGTTCGCGAACGACTACTTCTGGCACGAGGTCGTCCACATGTACCTGGCTGCGTACATCGTCGCCGGCTTCGTGACGGCGTCCGTCTACGCGTGGGGCTGGCTGCGTGGGCGGCGCGGGCCGTACGAGCGGATCGCTCTCGTCATTCCGCTGACGGTGGCGGCCCTCGCCGCACCCGCGCAGATCATCGTCGGCGACTGGGCGGCGCGCGAGGTCGCGCGGGAGCAGCCCGTAAAGCTCGCCGCCTTCGAGGGCCTCCACGACACGACCCGCGGCGCGCCCATCCACGTGCTCGGCTGGTACGACGGCGAGGAAGTGAAGTACGGCGTCCGAGTGCCGCGGCTCCTGTCCCTGCTGGCCTTCCACGACCCGGACGCGGAGGTGCAGGGGCTGGAGACGGTGCCGCCTGACGACCGGCCGCCGGTCAACGTCGTGCGCATCGCCTTCCAGACGATGGTCGGGATCGGCGTCGGGCTCGCCCTCGTCGGCGCTCTCTACCTACTCGTCTGGCTACGGCAGCGCCGGCTTCCCCGCTCGCCGTGGTTCTACCGCGCTGCGGTTCTCGCCGGGCCACTCTCGCTGGTGGCGCTGATCTGCGGTTGGGTCACGACCGAGGTCGGGCGTCAGCCGTGGGTCGTCTACGAGGTGATGCGAACCTCGGAAGCGGTCACGGGCGCCGACGGCATCCCGGTGGGCTACATCACGCTCGTGCTCGTCTATCTCGGGCTCGCGGGCGCAGTGATCTGGATCCTCCGGCGACTCGCGCGGGCTCCCCTCGAGCTCGCTGCTACGGAAGGAGCGCATGGGCCTCGCTGAGATCCCGCTCGTCCTCATGCTCGTCGGGCTCGCCGCCTATGTCGTGCTGGGCGGCGCCGACTTCGGCGCCGGCTTCTGGTCGCTCTTCGCCGGCCGCGGCGACCGCGGGCGTCGGATTCGCGAGCACGCGCATCACGCGATGGGCCCGGTCTGGGAGGCGAATCACGTCTGGCTGATCTTCGTTCTCGTCGTCTGCTGGACGGCGTATCCGACGGCGTTCGCGTCGATCGTGTCGACGCTCTCGATTCCGCTCTTCGTCGCGGCGGTCGGGATCATCCTGCGCGGAACCGCGTATGCGTTGCGATCGGGGACGACGGTGCCTCGCGAGCTCGGGACGATCGACGCCGTCTTCGGGATCTCGTCGATCCTGACCCCGTTCATGCTCGGCGCCGCCGTGGGCGGAATCGCGTCGGAGCGCGTTCCGGTCGGCAACGCCGCGGGCGATCTCGTCACGAGCTGGCTGAACCCGACGTCGATCCTGATCGGCACCATCGCCGTCGCAACCTCCGCCTACCTTGCGGCCGTCTATCTCGCGGCGGACGCTGTTCGCCTCAGACGCTCCGAGCTCGAGCGGGCTTTCTGGCTGCGCGCGCTCGGGGCCGGAGTCGTCGCCGGGGCGATCGCGCTCGCCGGGCTGTTCGTCCTGCGCGACGACGCCGAGCGGATCTGGGACGGCCTGACGAGCGGCGCCGGCCTCGTGGCCGTGCTCGTCTCGGCCGCGGCTGGAAGCGTGACTCTCGCACTCGTCTGGGCACGGCGCTACGAGCTGGCGCGCTACACGGCTGCGCTGGCCGTAGCCGCGGTCGTGGCCGGC
This sequence comes from Actinomycetota bacterium, assembly GCA_046744435.1. Classification (GTDB taxonomy): domain Bacteria; phylum Actinomycetota; class Thermoleophilia; order Gaiellales; family Gaiellaceae; genus VAXT01. Next base: position 7,366 of record JBKPFP010000405.1, read on the forward strand.
TGGCCGCTCGCCCAGCGCCCGGTCTTCCTGCCAGGACTGACGATCGAGGAGGCCGCCGCGGGACACTCGACCCTGGTGGCGACGCTCGTCGTGGTCGCGATCGGCGCCGTCGTGCTCATCCCCTCGCTGGCGCTGCTCTTCACGCTCGTGCTGCGCGGGCGCTTCGACGTCGAGGGGCCGCCGGCGCCGACGACGGCCTGGCACGGGGCGGCCAAGTACGGCCCGCTTCTTCCGGTGGCCGGCGCCTGCCTGCTGACCGGGACGGTCTTCATGGCCCTCTTCGACTCGGGCTGGGCGCACGTGATCGGCGTGTCCGCCCTGCTCGGGTTCGTTGCGACGGGTCTCGTCCTCGTCGCGACGCCGGCCGACGAGTAACCGCCGGCGCTAGCCTCGAGGCCCCGAGCACGACTCCCACGAGGCAGAGCCGTGGCCTACGACGGCGCTGCGCTCACGTGCATGGCCAACGGCGGTCAGGATTGGCAGAGCCATGGAGAACACGGCACCGTTGCCCCGATTCGACGGCCTCATCGTCGATCTGGACGGCGTCGTCTGGGTCGGCGCGGAGGCAGTTTCCGGCTCCGTCGCGGCGCTCCGTGATCTACGCGAGCGTGGCATTCGGCTGCTGTTCGTGACGAACGACCCGCGTGGCTCCCGGGCCGACTACGCCGCCCAGCTGGAGGGTCTCGGAATCGACGCCAGCGAGAGCGAGATCGTCACCTCGTCGAGCGCGCTTGCGTCCCTGCTCCGCCGCGACGCGTTCGGGAAGACGGCCTATGTCATCGGCTCGCCGGCTCTGAAGGCCGAGCTCGCGGCAGGCGGCCTCCGTCTGCTCGACGACGACGCCGCTCGGAATGCCGACGTCGTCGCCGTCGGCGGCCACGTCGGGTTCGACTACGGCGAGCTGCGGATCGCCGGGCAGGCGCTTCGCCGCGGCGCGCTGCTCTACGCCACCGGCCGGGACGCCGTCTTCCCGATGCCAGACGGGCCATGGCCTGGAACGGGAGCCGTTCTTGCCGCCGTGGAGGCCGCGGGCGGAACGGAGGCGACGATCGTAGGGAAGCCGGAGCCGTTCATCTTCGATCATGCCCGCGAGCTGCTGGCAGGTTGCGAGCGTGTGGCGATCGTCGGGGACAACCTCGAGTCGGACATCGCGGGCGGCAAGCGAGCCGGGCTGACGACGATCCTCGTCCTGACGGGCGCGGCAGCCGAGGCAGACGTGGAGACCGCGCGCGTTCGGCCCGACCTCGTGGTTGCCGATCTCGCAACCCTCGCCTCGGCAACGAGCTAGCGGCGCCGAGCGAGCGCCACCCCGGCGAGGCAGAGCGCTCCGCCGACGTACGCGAGCGAGGGCGGCGTCTCGGCCAGGATCGCCCAACCGAGCACGATCGCGATCGGTGGCACGAGATACGTGGTCGTGCCCATCCGGCCTGCAGTCGTGCGGGCGAGCGCGTAGGCCCACGTGAGGAAGCCGATCGCCGTCGGGACGGCGCCGAGGTAGACGACCCAGCCGAGTGCCGACCTGTCCGCGTCCCCGACCTCACGAGCGAGTGCCGGCGCGAAAGGCAGGCAAGCCAACGCGCCGACGGTGCACGCCAGCCACGTCACCTGCAGCGCGGAGACGCGCCCGAGCAGCGGCTTCTGGACGACGACCGCAACCGCGTACGCGAGAGCTGCGACGACGCAGAGCACCGAGCCCCAGCCGGCGGCGACGCCCTGCTCCGAGGTTGCGACCGCGATCACCACCACGCCCGCGAACGCGACCGCGATGCCGCCGAACAGGCCGCGGGGAAAGCCCTCGGCCAGGAACAGACCCGCGAGCAGGGCGATCAGGATCGGCCCGACGTTCACGAGCATCGACGCCGTGCCCGCGTCGACCCGCCGCTCGGCCTCGTTGAGCACGACGTTGTAGGCGCCGAACCAGAGCAGGCCGCAGAGGGCGATCGCGGGCAGGTCGCGCCGGTCGGGCAGCGGCTCGCGGCGGACGAGCACGAGCGCGCCGAGCGCCACGCTTCCGATCAGCAGCCGGCCGAGGGCCAGCGCGCCCGGTGAGAGGTCGTGTCCCGCCGAACGGATGCCGACGAAAGCCGAGGCCCAGACGACGACGGTGACGAGCGCCGCTCCGAGCGCGAGCAGATACTCCCGGCGGGCACTCGGTTCCGCGGCCACGTCGAGAGTGGTCATCGCTGGGTGAAACGAAGACTCAGCTCACTTTGTGAGAACGCTTCGCCGGGTCTTCGGCTTCCGCCGACGACGTGCTACGTCAGAGCGGCCAGGTCGCGCGCACGTTCGTGTATTCCGGAGGCCAGTCGCTGTAGGCCTCGCGCGGCGAGTCGGTCTCTTTGGGCGTGGCCGCGCCGTACTTGGCCGCGACCTCGCTTTCCGGGTAGTGCAGCTTCTTGCCCTCGCCGCGCATCCCGGCCATGAGGATCGCGCAGGGCCCGTCGCCGGCGCCGACGATGATGTGGTTCGTCCCCGGCGCGCAGTGGAAGAAGTCCCACGCCTTCAGACGGCGCTCTTCGTCCTCGACGACGAGGATGCACTCGCCGGAGAGGACGAGGAAGTCCTCTTGCACGTTCTCGGAGTGGTACTTCCCGTTCGGCTGGCCGGGCTGGAGGACGTGGACGCCGATGCCGTAGTTCTCGAAGCCCTGCTGGGGCTCGAAGTCGGTCCACTCGCCGGCGACCTCGCTGCGCATCCACCTGGAGTCGGCGAGGTTGAGCACGTACCAGCCCGCCGAAGCGGCGGTTGCCCCGTGCTCGGTCTGCTCGATCTTCGCTTCCGGAGTCGACACGAGCCGAGACACTAGCGTGGCTCGCCGTCGTAGTAGTCGAGGTGCTCGACGCGGCCGATCAGGCCGACTCCGCGCCAATAGATCTTCTGCGAGCGCGGGTAGTACGCGATGTCGTTCGGCTCGCGTGTGCCGTAGAGCAGCAGCGTCATCCCGCTCTCGCTGGCCCGCAGTGCGTGCGCGACCTTCGTCCCGGGCGGGCGGGCAACGACGTGACCGGTGCGAAGAGGGATGTCCTCTCGGCCGGTGCCGCGCCGCTCCGCGACCGGCGACGGCCACAGCTCGAGCGTGCCCTCGCCGTCCAGGACGACGAACACCTCCTCCTCGGCCGAGTGGCAGTGGGGCGGTGCCGTCTCCCTGCCGGGCGCGAGCCGCTCCCAGTTGAGGCCGGTGCGGATCGAGCCCGCAGCCGCGGCAAGCTCCTTGGAGGCGCCGCCGTCCTCGCCCTCGAGATCGTCGAGCTGGACGATGTTCGCGGGCCGCGGGGCGGGCTCGCCGAAGGCGAGCGGCTCGCTCTGCGCCTCGACGTCCCAGGGATCGTCCGTGCGGCCCTCGACCCAGGGCCAGCCAAGCCGGATCGCGCCGGAGCGCGGCAGCCAGCCGAGCTCGGTCGGGTGGCGCGTCCCGTAGATGAGCACCAGCAGCCCGTTGTCACCGGCGCGCAACGTGTGCTCCTCGTGGTCGGCGAGGTGGACGATGCAGTCGCCTGCGCGGATCTCGTAGACCTGCTCGTCCTGCCACGAGAGGCCGGAGCCCTCGAGGACGAACACGATCTCCTCCGAGGCGCCGTGCGAATGGGGCGGAGTCGATAGGCGGCCGGGGTCGATGCGAACCCTGTTCACGCCGACCGCTACCGAGCCGGCCGCGTTGCCGAGCCTCTGCCATTCGGCGGCCATCTCGCCCTTCTCTTGCCGTCTCGCCGGCACCTCGTCCCAGTGAGCTATCCCGCTCATGGGTGGAACGTAATGCCTAACTTGCCTCCGCGCCGCAGGTCCTAGTGAGCGTGAACACAGGCTTCGGCATCGTGAGCGAGGAGGACGGCGTCCTCTTGAGATCCGCAGAGGTCGACGGCTTCACGCTGGCGGAGCTTCGCTTCCCTTCCGAGTACATCCAACCGCGCTTCGACCCCGTGCTCCCATACCTCGCTTTCGTTCTCGAGGGCAGCCTGGTCAAGTCCTTCCGCTCTCGGACGCTGAGCCTTGCGTCGGGGCACGGGCTGACGATGCCCGTCGGCGCGACGCACGGCGCCCGCTTCGGAAGGAAGGGCGCCCGGATCATGATCGTCAAGCCGAGCTCCGTCGCGAGTCGAGTCGCTCGGTACGTCGACCGTCTCACCGAGTTGCGTGGGAGGGCGCTGCCGTCGCTCGCCTGGAGACTGGCCGCGGAGTTGCGCGCCTCCGACACCGCCGCCCCGCTCGCCGCAGAAGGGCTGGCACTCGAGCTACTGGCCGCGACGAGGCGGGAAGGCGGTGAACGGCGCCGCGCGACTCGTGCGCCGGGCTGGCTGAACGCCGCGGAGGAGCTGCTGCGCACACGCCTGGAGGACTGTGTCCGTCTCCGGGAGCTCGCCGACCTGGTCGGCGTGCATCCCGTGCACCTGGCCCGGGTCTTTCGTGCTCAATACGGCGTCTCGGTCGGCGAGTACGGACGACGTGTGCGGCTCGAATGGGCCGCGGCGGAAGTGGCGCGGAGCGACGCGCCTCTTGCGCTGATCGCCGCGAGGGCGGGCTTCGCCGACCAGAGCCACTTCACGCGCCTCTTCAAGGAACGGATCGGCATCACGCCCGCGGCCTATCGGCGGCTGGTTCAGGCTCCGGACGTTCCAAGCTAGGTCGAGGCGTTCAAGACGGCGCTTCGCTCGGCGACGAGGCTGGCCGCAACCCCTAAGGAGGAATCGATGCGCGTGCGCAACTTGTTTGTGCTCGTCGGGAGCGCGGGCTTGCTGGCCGTTCCCGTCGCCGGCGCCGCCCTGAGCGGCGACACCGTGGCGTCTGCGAGCGGTGGCGTCCACTGGACGATCCCGCTGCCGAACCAGTTCGGCGTGGAGGTGCTGAACCAGCCGCTCTCGTTCCACGCGAGCAAGGACGCGGACGGGAGCGTCGAAGGAAGCTTCGTCTACCACCAGATCGTCGAGGGCGAGTCGTTCAACTTCCACGTCGACGTCACCTG
>JBKPFP010000190.1:0-1005 GCA_046744435.1 Actinomycetota bacterium
CCTAGACTCGGAGCGTGATCCGCAGGCTTTCGATTCGGATGGCTCCGATCACGAATCGGGCAGCCGAGTACGCGCCCGCGGCGCCGGCTTGCTGCAACGTGTGCCGTACCTGCACGACGACCAACCTCGTCGGGCTCGCCCTCGGCGCCGTTGCCATCGCTGGGGCCGGTGTCAGCCGCTTCGCCAGGCGGATCAAGCCGGCCGCGTGAAGCTCGTCACCTTCGACGACGGGAAGGTGGGGCGGATCGAGGGCGACGAGGTCGTCCAACTCGACGTCCCCGACATGCGCGCGTACTTCGCGCGCGGCGAGGTGCCGCGGGCGACCGGCGACACGTACCCGCTCGCCGACGTGCGCCTGCGTGCCCCGATCGTGCCGAAGAAGTTCTTCCACACGGCCGGCAACTTCCGCGAGCACGAGGAGGAGTCGAAGCGCGTCGGGTGGTCGCACAAGATCGCGCCCTGGATCGTCTTCTTCCAGAACGTCGACGCGATCATCGGCACCGAGGACGCGGTCGTCTACCCCGATCATCTGACGAACGAGCTCGACTACGAGCTCGAGCTGGCCGTCGTCATCGCCAAGTCCGGCAAGCACTTCGGCCCCGACGAGGCTGCCGACTACATCGGGGGCTACACGATCTTCAACGACATCACGGCCCGCGACATCCAGCGCAAGGAGATGGAGTCCGGCGTCTTCTCGTTCTGCAAGGCGATCGACACGTTCTGCCCGCTCGGGCCCTGGATCGTGACCCCGGACGAGATCCCCGACCCGCACGACCTCGCCATGGAGCTACGCGTGAACGGCGAGGTGCGCCAGACGTCGCACTCCGGGCGGATGTCAGTGACGATCCCGGAGATCATCGCCCACTACTCGGCGCTCGGCTACAGCGCCGGCGACGTGCTCTCGACCGGCACCGTCTCGGGCGTCGCCGGCTTCAGCGAGGACGCGGCGTCGCTCTACCTCAAGCCCGGCGACGTGATGGAGGCCGAGATCGAGCGCATCGGCGT
>JBKPFP010000473.1:0-11051 GCA_046744435.1 Actinomycetota bacterium
GAGGCGCCGATCGGGTGGCCGAGCGCGACTGCGCCGCCGTTGACGTTCACCCTCTCCTCGTCGGCGCCGAGCATCTTCGCCGAGTTGAGCACGACCGACGAGAAGGCCTCGTTCAGCTCGACCCGCTCGACGTCGTCGATCGACTTGCCCGCCCGCTCGAGCGCGATCGCGCCCGCCTTGGCCGGCGTCCGGGCCAGGTAGGCGAAGTCGTCGGCCACAGCCCCCTGCGAGATGATCGTCGCCAGGATCTCGAGCCCGCGCCGCCTCGCGAACTCCTCGCTCGTGACGATCACAGCGCCGGCCCCGTCGTTGACGCCGGGCGCGTTGCCCGCGGTCGTCGTGCCCTCGGGGTCGAAGACCGGCTTCAGCGCGGCGAGCTGCTCGAGCGACGTGTCGCGGCGCGGCCCCTCGTCCACGGCGACGTCGCCGACGGCGACGATCTCATCGGCGAAGCGCCCCTCGTCGATCGCCTGCACCGCGCGTTCGTGGGAGCGCAGCGCCCACCGGTCCTGGTCCTCGCGCGAGATGCCGAGCTCACGCGAGACGAAGGAGGCCTGCTCGACCATGTGCCGGTCGTCGAACGTCGACGTCAGCCCGTCGTGAACCATCGAGTCGATCAGCGTCCCATCGCCGAGGCGGTAGCCGAAGCGCGCGTTCTTGAGGATGTACGGCGCGTTCGACATCGACTCCATGCCGCCGGTGACGATCACCTCACGGTCGCCGGCGCGGATCATCGAGTCCGCGATCTCGACGGCGCGGATCGACGAGGCGCAGACCTTGTTGATCGTGTCGGCGCCGACCTCCTTCGGGATGCCCGCCGCGACCGCGGCCTGCCGGGCCGGCGCCTGGCCGGCTCCGGCCTGGAGCACCTGGCCCATGATCACGTACTCGACCTCGCCCGGCTCGAGGCCCGCGCGCTGCAGTGCCTCGCGGATGGCGATCGCGCCGAGCTCGGTCGCCTGGTGCCCGGCCAGGCCGCCGCCGAGCTTGCCGAACGGGGTTCGAACCGCCGAGACGATCACTGAACGTGCCATCTCGTTGAGCGTAACAACGGCGCTCCGGACTGCGGCGGCCCGCTTAGATTTCCGTCGCGATCAGCTCGGACACCGACCCACCCATCATGGTCCTCGTCGACGCGCGCAACGTGCTCCGCTCCCGCTGGCCGAACATCCCCGAGGACGAGGTCGTCGAGCGCACGCGCCGCTGGGCCGAGGAGCACGGGCACGACGTCGTGATCGTCTTCGACGGAGCGGCACCGGCGGGCGGAGTCGGCACCGGCCGCGAGAGCGCGGACGACTGGGTCACCCGCGAAGCTGCGCGCCTGGCGCAGGAGGGCCGGCGGTACTGGCTGGTGACGTCCGACCGGGAGCTCCGCCGGCGGGCGGGGCACCAAGCCGACAAGGTGATCGGCGGCGGGTCGTTCGCGCGCGAGCTGGAGAGCTCGGGCTGAGAGCGCCGTGCCGCATCGGCTGATCGCCAACCACGTCCGAGAGCTCGGCCCGACCCTCGTCGGCGGGCTGCTCGTGCTCGCCGCCGGCCTCTGGGCCTTCGGCGCCGTGGCCGAGGAGGTCAGCGAAGGGGACACCGGGATCGACGACCGGCTCGCCAGCTGGCTCCACGCGCACGCGACGGACCCGTTGACCACGTTCTTCGAGGGCGTGACCCGGCTCGGGAACGGCATCGTCCTCGCCGGCGTGGCCGCCATCGCGGCGTACCTGCTGGCCCGCAGGCGCTTGTTCGCGGACGCCGTATTGATTGTGCTCGCCTACTGCGGCGCCGAGGTGCTCAGCTACGGGCTCAAGCTCGGCTTCAAACGAGACCGGCCGTTCTTCACCGACCCGATCGCGACCGCGAACACCTACTCCTTCCCGAGCGGGCACGCAACGGTCTCGGTGGCGACGTACGGCGCGCTCGCGTTCGTACTCGCACGGCGCGTCCGCGGACCCGCGCGGTTCGCCATCCTCGGTGCCGCCGCCCTTCTCGTCTCCCTGATCGGCTTCAGCCGGCTCTACCTCGGCGTCCACTTTCTCTCGGACGTGATCGCCGGCTACAGCGCCGGCATCGCCTGGGTCGCGTTCTGCGTCGTCGTCCTCGACCTGCACGAGCGGTGGAGGAGCCGGGGTCAGACCTCCCGGTAGCGGGCCTGGACCATCGAGAAGAGCCCGTACGCGAACAGCCCGGACGCGAAGAGGACGAGCAGCACCGTCCCGTACTCGGCCCGCGCGACCTTGGCGAGGGCGCCGTCGAGCCCGATCGCCTCCTGCGCGTCGTACTCGTAGGCCGCCTTGAGCAGGAAGAGGCCCGCGAGGAAGAAGGCGCCGGCGCGCGCCAGGTGGCCTACGACGCCGATGCCCGTGTACCACTTCCGCTCGGTGCTGCCCATCTGCTCCTCCTTCAGGTCCTTCCTGAACTGCTGCGTGAGGGCGCGATAGAGGTTGAAGAGGCCAGCGCCGAGAATCACGAGCCCCACGCCCGCGACGAGCCAGCGCCCCGCCGGCTGCTCGAGGATCCAGGCGGTCGCGCGGTCCTCCTCCTTGTTGCCGCCGGAAGCTTCGTCGGCCTGGAAGACGAGCCGCGCGCAGATAATCGCCAGGCCCGCGTAGAGCACGCCCTTGCCGACGTTGGCGAATCGCTTCCAGACACTGACGTCCTCGCCGGACTCGAGCTTCTCGCCAAGCAGCGCCTGAGCAAAACGCCAGAGGGCATAGCCGCCCAGCCCGACGGCGAGCGCTCCGAGCAGCACGCGGCCCCAGGTGTCGTCGGCCAGCGTCTGGAGCGCCCCTTGCCGGTCAGTGAGCTTGCCGCCGAGGCCGAACGCGACCTCGAGGGCGAGCACGGCGACGAGGCAGAAGGTGACGCCGCGGGCGAGGTGGCCGAAGCGAGCGAGCCGCTCGGTCCAGGGATTGTCGGCAGCCTCGCGGACCTCGTGCTTGACGTTATCGGCGGTCGCCATTGAAGGGGTCTGCCCCTTTGCGGCCGGCGGGAAACGAGCGCCGGTCAAGATCTGCGCATGAGCGAAGCGATCCAGGTCGCCGGGGCGGTGGCGATCCTCGTCGCCTACGCGCTCGGCCAGTTCCGGGTCGTCGACGTGCGCTCGTACGTCTACCTGCTCCTCAACCTCGTGGGCGCGCTCGTGCTCGCGGTGATCGCGTACGTCGAGCACCTGTGGGGGTTCCTGCTGCTCGAGGCTGTCTGGTCGGCCGTGTCCGCCTGGGGCCTCGCCTCGCGGCTCGCAGGCAAGCCCTAACCAGCCTTTGGCGAGCCTTAACCCGGGGCAAGCCCGCGCTTTGCATGCCGTTGCCTAGCCTCGGGTAACAGACAGTTCTCGAAGGAGGGAAACGACATGCGAAAGCTCACGTTGATCGGAATCGCGGCTCTTGCGACCGCCCTGCTCGTCCTCGCTCCGGCGGCGTTCGCCGGGGGCGAGCGCGACGACAGAGGCGTCATCAAGAGCGGCCGCTGCAGTGCCGGAGCGACCTGGAAGCTGAAGTCGAAGCTCGACGACGGACGGCTCGAGACCGAGTTCGAGGTCGACCAGAACCGCGTCGGTAGGTCGTGGCGCGTGACGATCGTCAAGAACGGCGCGCGGGTCTTCAGCGGCATCCGGCGGACGGTCGCCCCGAGCGGCTCGTTCGAGGTACGCCGGCTGCTCGGCAACGCGCCGGGCGCGGACCGCATCACCGCGACCGCCCGAGCCCTCGGCACGGGTCAGACCTGCCGCGGCTCGCTCGCGATTTAACCGTGTCAGACACCTTCCGGTGTCAGACACCGTGACGACAGAGGCCCTCCGCTCGGAGGGCCTCTCACGTACCCGGGATCAGAGCTCGCCCGGAGCCGCGTAGCGGTAGAAGAACCGGCCGAGGCCGCCGTTGTTGATCGCGTTCGTGAACAGGAGGTGGTCCTCGAGCAGCCGGGCCTGCTCGAGCCCGCCCAGCGAGACCGGCTCGTAGCCCGCATCGCGGATCAGCTGCTCCGCCACCGCGCGCGCGTCTTCGTCGGCCGCGTAGAGGTTGCTCGGCGGCACGCGCTGCTCGTCGACCTGGTCGTAGAGCGCGGCGTAGTTGGCGTTGAACGTCTTGGCGACCGGCCCGCCGACGATCGACTTCACCTGGTGGGCCAGCGACTCGAACCCCTCGTCGCGGCCGGTGAACGCGTTGCATGCGTCGAGGACGGTCTTGCCTTCTAGCCCCGTGACCTTGCCGAGCGCGTCGGCGAGCTGGTTCGACGGGACCGCGACGAACACGGCGTCGGCGCCCGAGGCGTCGCCACCCTCGCGGCCGAGTGCCGTCACGGTGTGGCCGGCTCGCTCCCAGCGGCGGGCAAGACCGCCGCCGACGTTGCCCCGGCCGATGACTGTGATGTTCATGAGACCTCCTTGGCTAGTGGCGGTCGCCGTGCCACGACTCCCAGAGCGCAGCGTACGACCCCTCGCGCGCGACGAGCTCCTCGTGTGTGCCGAGCTCGTTCAGGAGCCCCTCCTCGATCACGGCCACACGGTCGGCGTCGTGCGCGGTGTGCAGTCGGTGCGCGATCGCAACGACGGTCCGGCCGCGCAGCACCGACGCGAGCGAGCGCTCGAGGTGGCGGGCGGCCCGGGGATCGAGCAGCGAGGTCGCCTCGTCGAGGACGAGCGTGTGCGGGTCTGCGAGCACGAGCCGGGCGAGCGCGACCTGCTGTGCCTGCGCAGGCGTGAGCGGGAAGCCGCCGGCGCCGACGACCGTCTCCAGCCCTTCCGGCAGGCCGCTTGCCCACTCGAGCGCGTCGACGGCGTCGAGCGCCCCGGCAAGCTGCTCGTCTGAGGCTCCCGGCCGCGCCAGGCGCAGGTTCTCGGCCAGCGTGCCGACGAAGACGTGCTGCTCCTGCGTGACGAGCGCCACCTCGCGGCGCAGCGAGTCGAGGGGCAGGTCGACGAGGGGCACGCCGCCGACCTCCACCTTCCCCGCCCGCGGCGGATGGATGCCGGCCAGGAGCCGCCCGAGTGTCGACTTGCCCGCTCCGGAGGGGCCGACGACTGCGACCCGCTCGCCGGGCTCGAGGTCGAGGTCGATGCCGTGCAGGACGTCGCGGTCGGCGAAGTACGCGTAGCGGACGTCCTGCGCGCGGAGTCGCTCGCTCTCGGGCTCGTCGTCGGTCGCGATCCGGTCGGGCGGAACGCGCGCGATCCCGACCAGCCGTGCCAGCGAGGTCGCTCCGACCTGGATCTCGTCGAGCCACGACACGAGCCGGTCGACGGGGTCGGCCAGCTGGACGACGTAGAGCGAGATCGCCGTCACCTCGTAGAGCGAGGCATGGCCCGCCGAGACGAGCCAGCCGCCCCAGGCGAGCACCGCCGCGACCGGCAGCACGTACGAGAACTCGGCGGTCGGGAACCAGATCGTGCGCAGCCACAGGGTGCGCCGCTCGGCGCGGAAGGCCTCCTCGAGATCCGCGTCGATCCGCCGCACGCGCTCGTCCCGGAGGCTGAGCGCCTCGATCGTGCGCCCGCCCTCGACGGTCTCGCCGACAGTGCCCGCGAGGGTCGCGTAGCTCGCCCGCTCCCAGAGGTAGGCCTGCGGAGCGCGGCGCAGGTACCAGCGCGTGCCGAAGAAGAGCGCCGGCACCCCGGCGATGCAGGGCAGCGCCGCCAGCGGGCTGACCCAGACGGCCGCCGCGACGGTCAGCAGCGTCGTCACGGCAGCGATCAGCGTCTCGGGGATGGCGAAGCGAACCGTGCGCGCGAGCGCGTCGACGTCCGCGGTCGTGCGCGAGACGAGGTCGCCGGTTCCCGCACGCTCGACGGTCGAGAGCGGCAGCGCCAGCACGCGGCGCATGAAGTCCTCGCGGAGCTCGGCGAAGATCCTCTCCGAGAGGACGAACGAGGCGCGCCTGGCCAGCCAAGTGAGGATCGTCTGCGCGAGCAGGAAGGCCGCAAGCACGAGCACGACCTTGTCGACGTAGCCCTGGGTCGTCCCGTCCTCGACCGACTGCACGAGCTTGCCGATCAGCGGCGGCCCGGCCAGACCCGCAGCGGCGGCCAAGGCGTGAAGCCCGATGACGCCGAGCAGAGCCCCCCGGTGCCGCCGGCCGAGCAGCCGCGCTTGCCTGCGCAGCTCCTCCCCGTCCGCGATCGGCAGGAGCTCGCTCACAGGTCCTCCCCGCGCGTGACGATCTCCCGGTAGCGAGGATCGCTCCGCAGCAGCTCGCGGTGGACGCCTTCGGCGACGACTCGCCCGGCGGAGACGAGGACGACGCGGTCGGCCTGGTCGAGCACGAGCGGGCTCGTCGTAGCGACGACGGTGGTCTTCCCCGCCCGCGCGTAGTGCAGCCGGCGCGCGATCCGCGCCTCGGTGTGCGCGTCGACGGCGCTGGTCGGCTCGACGAGCACCAGCACCTCGGCGTCCGAGAGCAGTGCCCGCGTGAGCACGAGCCGCTGCCGCTGGCCGCCCGAGAACGAGCGTGCCCGCTCGTCGACCTTGGTGTCTAGGCCCTCCGGGAGCGCGTCGAGGACGTCCTCGGCATCGGCGATGCCGACCGCCGAGAGGATCTCGTCGTCGCCCGCGCGCCGCCACGGATCGAGCACCGAGCGCAGCGTGCCGGAAAAAAGCAGCGGGTCGGCCTCGCTGACCACGATCCGCCGCCGCACGACCTCGATCGGGAGGTCTCGCAGGGGCACCTGCCCCAGGAGCACGCCGTCCTCGCCGCCGAAGCGCCCGAGCCGGTCCGCGAGCGCGGCAGACGCGTCCGGATCGGCCGAGACGAGGCAGGTGAAGCGCTCCGGCTCGACGACGAGCCCTGAGCGGGGATCGACCAGCGGCACCCCCGGCGGCGGCTCGGCGGCCGGTGCCTGCGGGTCGGCGACGTCGCGCTCCACCTCGAGCACGTCGAGCATCCGCCTCGCGCCGACGAGCGCCCGCGTGACCTTGTCGACGGCCTCAGCTGCTGTGCGCAGCGGGATGACGAGGAAGGCGGCGTAGCCGTAGAACGCGACCAAGTCGCCGACGTCGATCTTCCCGGAGATGGCGAAGCGGGCGCCCAGCCAGGTGACGACGACGATGAAGAGGCCGGGCAGGAACACCTGTCCCGCGTCGAGTGTCGACTGCGGGAGGGCGACCCGGACGCCGGCGTGCCGCACGTCCTGCGAGCGGTCGCGGTAGCGGCGGAAGAACGCGCCCTCGCCGCCGATCCCGCGCAGCACGCGCAGGCCCGCCGCAGTGTCGGCGCCGAGCGCGGTCAGCTTCCCGACCTCGTCGCGTTGCACGGCCTGCCGGGACTGGAGCGGCTTGATCACGCTCCCGAGCGCGAGCACGAGCACGGGCACGCCGAGCAGGACGACGAGGCCGAGCGCGACGGAGGACGAGAGGAGGATGAACGCGACGACGATGTACGAGACGATCGCTCCGGAGAGACGCGCGGTGATGTCGAAGGCGCCGCCCGCGCGCATCGCGTCGTTCGAGACCGTGGCGACGACCTCACCGGTCGAGAGCCGGCCGCGAACGGCAGGGCCCGCGTGAGACGCGTGGTGACCGACCACCTGGGCCATGCGAAACGACGCCTGGAGCCAGTTCCAGACCGCCATGCGGTGCCGCATGATCCCTGCGAAGGCCTGCACCGCCCCGAGGCCGAGCAGGAGCAGCGTCCACTGCGCGAGCGCGCCGTTGTCGCTGTCGACGATCCCGTCCTGGATCGCCCTGCCGATGGTGAACGGCATCAACGCCTGCGCGACCATCCAGAGGATCCCGAACAGGACGCCCGATGCGAGCGTGCCGATCTGTTGCCGGCCGACCCAGAGCAGCAGGCGCACCGGCGACCTCGTGTCGGGTACGCCCGGGTCCTCCGCGGGCAGGCGGATTCGCCGCCGTGCGAACCACCGGCGAGCGGGAGCTGCCGCTATGGATTCGGCCTGGTCCATGGCTTCGGGCGGGACGGCGTCCCGCGCTCGGATCCTAGCCAGGCAACACGAACGGGCTCTCTTTGCCGGCGGCCGCGCGCGTCACTTGACGACGCGGTACCTGAGATGCGTGACCTTCGGGGACTCGATCAACCGCGTCGCCTCGAGCTGCACGGGCTCCGGGCCCAAGTTGTCGAGCAACCTCGTGCCGTCACCGAGCAGCAGGGGCGCGACGTGGAGCTGCAGCTCGTCGAGCAGCCCGGCCCGTAGAGCCTGCTGAGCGATGCTGGCTCCGCCGGCGATGTAGACGTCGTCGTCCCCGGCGACCGCTCGCGCCTGCTCGAGGGCGCTCTCGAGCCCGTCCGTGACGAACGTGTACGACGTGCCGCCCTGCTTCGTCTCCGGCTCGCGCTCGTGGTGCGTGAGCACGAACACCGGCACGCGGAAGGGCGGGTCGTCGCCCCACCAGCCGTCCGCGTTGGGGTCGTCCTCCCACGGGCCCGACCCGCCGCTGAACATCTTCCTGCCCATGAGGAAGGCGCCGGTCACCCGCTGCGCTTCGTCGACGACTTCGGCGTCGCCGTTCTCCTCGCCGCCCTCGAGGCCGTGGCGCTTGCGCCACGCGGCGAGCCCGACGATCCAGTCGTGCAGGCGCTCGCCGTCCCTGCCGAGCGGCTCTTCGAGCGTCGCGTTCGGCCCGGCGACGAAGCCGTCGAGCGAGACCGAGATGTCGCAAACGAGCTTTCCCATGGCGGGCTCCTTCCGTCGCGTCTTTCCTGTTAGGACGGCGGCTGCGCCGCGAACTCATCGGCGCCTCTAGATCGAGCCGGAGAAAGTGTCGCAGGCGGCGGGCTGCCGTTGCTCGTAGCCGCGCGAAAACCAGCGGCGTCGCTGCTCCGAGGAGCCGTGCGTCCACGTCTCCGGCGTCACCTGGCCCTGTGTCTGCTGCTGGATGCGGTCGTCGCCGATCGCGCTCGCGGCGTCGAGGCCGTCGTTGATGTCGGCCTGCGTCAGCTCCTCGATCAGCCCGGTCTCGACGGCGTTGCCCGCCCACACGCCCGCATAGCAGTCGGCCTGCAGCTCCGCGCGGACGGCGCGGCTCTCCGGCCCCTGGCGATCGTTCCCGATCCGCTCGAGCACGCCGAGCTGGTTCTGCACGTGGTGGCCGTACTCGTGCGCGATCACATAGGCCTGGGCGAACGGCGCGCCGCCGGCGCCCAGGCGCGACTGCAGCTCGTCGAAGAAGCCGAGGTCGATGTAGACGCGCTGGTCGCGCGGGCAGTAGAACGGGCCGACCTCCGAGCCGGCCACCCCGCAGCCGGTCTGCACCTGGTCGGTGAAGAAGACGGTGTCGACGTAGGGGTACCGCGCGCGGCTGCGCTGGAACACGCCGTCCCAGAACTTCTGCACGCTGTTGACGACGCCGACGATCCGGCAGTCCTGGCGCTCGTTCGCGTCCTCCCCCGTCCGGCACTCCTGCGAGACCTCGCCCGGCGTGTCGCCCAGGCCGACCTGCTCGTCCTCGAGCGGCGCGAGCTGACCGAGGCCCCCGCCGCCGCCCGAGAGCAGGGCGAACAGCAGGTAGACGACGACCGCGGCGATGCCGAGCCCGCCGCCGCCCAGCGCGAGGCCGCCGGGGGCCATGCGCCGGCCGCGGACGTCCGTGACCTGGCCGGGATCGAGGGTTGCGCGACGCCGGAAGCGCATCTGTACGTAGCCTGCCCGACCGGGTCGGGAATGATGCGTGCGTGATCGAGGTGCGCACGCTTCGCGACGGCGGCCAGCGGGCCGAGGAGGTCGCAGCCTGGATCGCCGACTTCATCGGTGCCGCGAGGCGGTCGCTCGACCTCGCCCACTACGACTTCCACCTCGAGCCCGAGACGGCCGCGATCGTCGGTGGCGCAATCCGCGAGGCGGCGGCGCGCGGGGTCGACGTGCGGTTCATCTACAACGTCGACCATCGCAATCCGATCCCCGTCCCTCCACCTCCCGAGCCTGACGCCCAGCTGATCGCGTCGCTCGGCGTGCCCGAGCGGGCGATCGCGGGCGACCCCGACCTCATGCACCACAAGTACGCCGTCCGCGACGGCGAGGCCGTCTGGACCGGCTCGATGAACTGGACCGACGACTCGTTCTCGATCCAGGAGAACGTCGTCGCGACCGTGTCGTCGCCCGAGGTCGGGTGGTGCTACGCCACGGCTTTCGACCAGCTCTGGGAAACGGGTGACGTCGCGCAGAGCGGCCGTGTCGAGCCGCGACCCCTCGACGTGGATGGCGCCTCCGTCCGCACGTGGTTCACGCCGGGGTACGGCGAGGCGCTGTCTGCCCGCATCGCGAAGCACATCGCCCGCTCTCGGCGCCGCGTGCGCATCTGCTCGCCGGTCCTCACCGCGGCGCCCGTGCTCGCCACGCTCGCCCAGCGGGTCTCGGAGGGAGACCTCGACGTCGCCGGCTGCGTCGATGCGCCGCAGATGCACGGCGTCGTCTACCAGTGGGGCGAGAACGGGAACGTCTGGTGGAAGCTGCCGCTCCTCGAGCAGACCCTCGCCGCGCCGTTCTCGGGCAAGCCGTCCACGCCGTGGGAGCCGGAGGGGACTCCGCACGACTTCATGCACGCGAAGGTGACGGTCGCCGACGACGTCGTCTTCACGGGCAGTTTCAACCTCTCTCGCTCCGGCGAGGAGAACGCCGAGGACGTGCTCGAGATTCACGATCCCGCGCTCGCCGAACGGCTCGCGGCGTACGTCGACGAGGTGCGCGGGCTCTACCCGCGTTTCACGCCGTACGGTTCAGGCGTCCGAGCGAGCGCCTGACCGCCCCGGCCGCCCTGGGGAGCAGGGCTCAGCCCGTCCCAACCGAACGGCTCCTGACTGTACGCCTGCCTCCTGAAAAGGCCAAGCGCCGGCTGCGCCCGACCTCCGAAGAGGTTGGGATCAGGCCCCGGAATCCGGTGGCGCGAGAACGGCCTCGCAAACAGCGCATCTACCGGCGGCCGGCTGCGGGCTGCACGCGGGGAGCTCCTCGGGAGAGGGGACCACCGAGTCGGTCTTCTCCTCCGCCACGACTCACCACCTTCGCGTCGCTGGGCCGAGTCGCCGCGTTGGCGAGTCTACCCCGCCAGTTCTCGGAAACAGGGCGACACGACCGAGTGGCGGTCCGAGTCGGTGAAGGCCCTCGACGCCGC
>JBKPFP010000144.1:0-3327 GCA_046744435.1 Actinomycetota bacterium
GTCCTGGCCGTCGGCGCCGGGGTGCTCGCCGCCGTCGTCGTCCCCGGGGTCTGGCTGTGGTGGCCGTCGCGACGCGAGTCGGCGTCCCAGCGCGAGCTCGGCATGGCGCTCATGACGGGAACCGTGATCGCGTTCGCCGTGCTCGCGGTGCAGGGCCTCTTCGAGCTCCGGCTGGCACGGCTCGAGGACGAACGGGCGGGCGCCCAGGCCGCGCGTGACCTGAGGCTGGCCCAGGAGGCAGACCGGCGAGACCTCGCGCTTAGGATCGGTCTCAGGCAGGATCTCCGCGGAATCGACCTCCGGGAGCATGATCTCCACGACTTCTTCATGGCGAACAAGGACCTGCGCCGGGCTCAGTTCATCGAGGCCCGCCTGGAGAACGTCGTCTTCTTTGCCGCCAACCTGGAAAGGGCTGACCTCCGCGGAGCCCGGATGCGCGGCGCCATGCTCGAGGACGCGCGGCTCAAACGCGCGTGGCTGACCCGCGCCGACCTCCGCGGCGCGTCGCTTGAAGGCGCGTACCTCGCGGAGGCCGACCTCTCCGGCGCCGACCTGCGCGGAGCGAATCTCGAGAGTGCGAACCTGACGGGAGCCGCGCTCGGGGGCGCTCGGTACGACTCGACCACGTCATGGCCGGCCGGTGCTTCTGTTCCGCCCTGCCGAGCCACCTGCACAGTCGGCGGAATCTGATAGTTGCGTCACTGGTAGATCTCCGTTCGCTCCCACGCCACCTGCCCGCGGCGACCGACGGTCGCCGTCACGAACACGCCAGCGCCGAGCGCCCGCTCGTCGAACACCTTCAACCGGCTGGGCCGGAAGCGGTAGAACCGCAGCCCGTTCGGATCCGCCTCCGCGTGCTGCGGAAAGCGCCGCGCGTAGTCGCGCTCGGCGTCACGGCGCGCGGAGGCGCCGACCTCGCGGGCCGACCCGAACAGCTGGAGCCCGCGATCCGGCTCGCCCCACGACTGGCTCGAGTCGTACACCGCAATCGCCGCCGTCGAGTTCGCCTGCAGGTTCCGCGAGTGCCGTGCGGCCGGGTCCGAGAGCCAGACGACCTCGAGCGCAGGAGTCCACGCGAAGTACGCGGTGTTGACGTACGCGCGCTTGCCCGGCGACACGGTGGCGATCGCGCAGAGGGTCGAAGCGTCGAGCAGCCGCTGCGACGCTTCCATGATCCTCGCCGCGGCCAGCGGCCGCTTCGAGCGCTCGATCACAGCCAGCCGATGCGCTTGAAGTTGCGGTAGAGCAGGAGGCAGATCGCGGCGATGACGAGGAGGATGAGCGGGTAGCCGAGCCGCCACTCGAGCTCGGGCATGTGCGCGAAGTTCATGCCGTAGATGCCCGCGATCGCCGTGGGCACCGCAAGGATCGCCGCCCAGGCCGAGATCCTGCGCACGTCCTCGTTCTGACGAACGCTCGCTTGCGTCAGGTTCGCCGTCAGGACGCTGGTCAGCAGGTCGCGGAAGCTCTCGACCTGTGCGACCGCGCGGAGCACGTGGTCGTGAACGTCGCGAAAGTACGGACGGAGGTCCTCGTGCACGAAGTCGAAGTGCCCGCGCGCCAGCCGGTCGAGCGGGTCGACGAGCGGACCGACCGCGTCG
Organism: Actinomycetota bacterium; assembly: GCA_046744435.1. GTDB lineage: Bacteria > Actinomycetota > Thermoleophilia > Gaiellales > Gaiellaceae > VAXT01. The sequence continues at coordinate 1,602 of JBKPFP010000144.1, forward strand.
TGCAGCTCGAGCACCTCGCGCTTGAGGTGGTAGATCCGCTCGGCCGGGTTTGTGCGGTCGTGAGAGAACACGACGCCCTCGATCTCCCGGATGTCGTGGTCGAGCCCCTGGATCACGGGGTGGTAGTCGTCGACCACGCGATCGACGATCGCGTGCAGCGCCGCCCCGGGGCCGTACCGAAGCAGGTCAGGACGCTCCTCCATCCTGAGGCGTACGTCGTGCAGAGCCGTCTCCCCATGGCGGACGGTGATGATGAACCCGTCGCCGATGAAGATCTGGATCTCGCCGAACTCGACCTCGTCCCGGCCGAGGTGGCGAGCCGTCTTGAGCACGACGAACAGGGAATCCCCGTACACCTCGAGCTTCGGGCGCTGGTGCGCGTGGATCGCATCCTCGACGGCCAGCTCGTGCAGGTCGAACTCCCGTCTGGTCGAATCGAACTCGTCCTCGGTCGGCTCGTAGAGGCCGATCCAGGCGAAGACGTCCTGGTTGTGGCAGGCCTGGTACGCCTCCATGAGCTCGAGGTCTCCGCCGCGCCGGTGACCGTTCTCGTAGACGGCGCAGTCGACGATCATCGCACCTGGATTATGCGTCCTCGCGCGAGAGCGAAAAGGCTTCGCGGCTAGAATCGAGAACTGAGCGATGAGGACGGACGACCCACTCAGTACCGATGCCAAGCCTGCCCCGCATCAAGCGCCCCAGGCTGCGCACCCCTGCGGTCGAGCCCGTCGTTCCGCGCCGCGAGCCGGCTGAGCTCACCCACGGCGACCTGACCTGGATCCACCTCGACGCTCCCGATCCGGAGGCCGCGACCGAGCTCGCCGAGCGCTTCGGGTGGCACCCGCTCGACATCGAGGACGTGCTCTCGAAGCGCCAACGCCCGAAGGTCGACGAGTACGACGACTACCGCTTCATCGTCCTCCACTTCCCGTACTACGACAAGGCCATCCAGCGGCTGAACGCCGCCGAGCTCGACGTCTTCCTCGGCCACGACTACCTCGTCACGCTGCCGACCGTCGAGCTGCTCCCGGTGAGCAGGCTCTTCCAGCGCTGCATGGACGACGAGGAGCTGCGCCAGAGCCTCTTCGGGAAGGGCTCGGGCTACCTGCTCTACCACGTCCTCGACGATCTCTTCGACTACTGCTTCCCGATCCTCGACAAGATCGGGTTCAAGCTCGACGCGATCGAGGACGACATCGACGAGGCGCGCTTCGAGGAGATCGTCCGCGACATCTCGAGGGCGAAGCAGGAGATCATCTCCTTCCGCAAGATCGTCAAGCCCCAGCGCCCCACCCTGCGCCTGCTGGAGCGGCACGTGGAGCGCTTCCTGCCCGAGGAGCTCGAGCTCTACTTCGACGACCTCGTCGACGCCTCCGAACGGATCTGGGACGTGCTCGACAACTACAAGGAGGTCGTCGAGGCGCTCGAGGCGACGAACGAGGCGGCGATCGCGCATCGCCAGAACGACGTCCTGCGGGTGCTGACGATCATCAGCGTCACGATGCTGCCGCTCTTCGTCATCACGGGCATCTTCGGGATGAACGTCGCCTTCCCGGGCGAGGGCACGCACGAGGCCTTCTGGCTCATCCTCGGCGGGATGGTCGGAGCGCTCGTCGGGATGATCGCCTTCTTCCGCTACAAGCGCTGGCTCTAGCGTGCCAAACCAGCTCTGGGCTCCGTGGCGGCTCGAGTACATCGCCCAGGCCGACGAGCAGGAGGGCTGCGT
>JBKPFP010000109.1:0-18028 GCA_046744435.1 Actinomycetota bacterium
CTCGGGGCGTCGCGGCTGCCGGCGGCATCGTCGTCTACAGCGGCGTCGATCGTGTGGGGCCGATCGATGCTCACAGCGGTCGTGTCCGCAGCTACTCGCGGCGGGCCATCGCGCCTTCGGTCACCACCACGGCCGCCGAGGATCTGGTCGTCGCGTTCTTCGGTCACGACGGAGCCAAGACGACGACGTCGCCCCCCGGGACGACCAACCGCTGGGACAGGGTCGCAAACGGCGGAAGCAGTGCAGCTAGGTCGAAGGCCGCGGACTTCGTCGCGCCCGGGCCGGGTTCCACCGGCGACAAGGTCGCCGTCACCTCCGGTAGTGGGTTCAGCAGCGGCATCGGGCAGCTCGTCGCCCTGCGACCGGAGTCCGAAGGGCCGCTCGCTCCGATCAACATCGTCCCCCCGTCGATTCATGGCACACCGATCGAAGGCCAGATCCTGACAGCGGACCCGGGCTTCTGGTGGAGCCCCGAACCGCCCACCTACACGTATCAGTGGCGCCGTTGCGATGCTTCCGGCGACGGCTGCGGGAACGTCTACGGCGCGACCCTGCAGAACTACTGGCTGACGTCGGCCGACGTCGGGGCGACGTTGCGCATCGTTGTCACTGCGTCGAACAGCGCCGGCTCGACCCCGGCGACCTCAGTGCCGTCGCCGGTCATCGACCCGCCCCTGCCGCCACCTCCGGCTCCGCCGCCGCCTCCTCCGCCGCCCCCGCCTCCTCCGCCGCCCCCGCCTCCGCCGCCGCCCCCGCCTCCGCCGGCAACCGGACGATGGTGGAGCTCGAGCTCGCCTTGGAACACGCCCCTGAATGGCTCCGAGACGCTCGACGCGGCACGGACCAGTTACATCCAGGGGCTCGGCAGCTACCAGATCGTGTGGAAGAGCTACGGCGTCGCCTTCTACCAGGCTCCTGCAGGAACGCCCCGCTACACCGTCCGCTACACGGCGCAGGGGCTTTACCTTCGCAACGTCCCGATCCCGGCCAACGTCTATCCCGCCGCCGGCTCGGACGCTCACCTGAGCATCCTCGACACCGATCCCAACTCACCCACCTCCGGGTGCGTGTTCGACTTCCTGCACCCGGGGACGGTCGGCGGTTCGGGGACCGGATTCGACTACTCCAGCCCGCGCGGGGAATGGGTGCAACGCGAGCGGCTCTACGAAGAGTCGGGCTTCGTCGCGGGCGCCTCCACACGAGGCTCCTCGAACGCGAACCTCGGCGGCATCCTCACGTCGCAGGAGCTCGCCGCCGGCCAGGTCAACCACGCGATCGCGCTCTACGTCCCGTCGGCGCAGGCCGACAACGGCCAGGTCCATGGTCCTTCGTACACCTCGGACGGGACGAGCTCGACCTCTCCGCTTCCCGAGGGTGCCCGCGTGCGAGTCGATCCGACCTGGAACCCCTCCGGCCTTCCAGCCTGGCAGCAGACCATCGTCCGCGCCCTGCAGACCTACGGTGGCTACATCATCGACCAGGGCGGCCGTGACATCCCTGCGATCGACAACACGCACTCGGGCTATGGCCCGGCCTATCCGTGGGGGACGACGGACTTCCCGCAGCTCAACCTCGCGATCACCCAGCATATGCAGGTGCTCTCACTCGGAGCGACGAGGAGAGAGACCTATGACCCGATCATGCAGCACTCCTGCGGGAACTTCACGACGACTCCGTAACCTCCGCTGATCTACGGCGCTGCTTCAGCACCTGCATCGGGCGGCTGCGCTAACACGTTTCTGTTTTCTCGGGGCCCGTGTAAGACTCTTGGTGGCGTGAAACAACTACTGCCGGTCGTCCGGCAGTCGTCGAATGAGGTCTATTCTGCGGTCACTGTCCGTTCTCGGGCTTGCGCTGGGTGCGCTACTCCTGATGTCTGTGCCCACGGCGAGCCAACAGCTCCCTGGCCCGAGCCATCTGAAGCTCGACGCGCCGGTCGGCCGGGCCGCGCCCGCGCCCGAGGCATGGTCCGGCACCGGACGATGGTGGAGCTCGAGCTCGCCTTGGAACACGCCTCTGAACGGCTCCGAGACGATCGACGTGGCGCGGACGAAATACCTCGTGGGGCTCGGCAACTACCAGATCGTGTGGAAGAGCTACGGCGTCGCCTTCTACCAGGCTCCTGCGGGCACGCCCCGTTACACCGTCCGCTACACGGCGCGGGGGCTCTACCTCCACGACGTGCCGATCCCGGCCAGCGTCTATCCCGCCGACGGCTCGGACGCCCACCTGAGCATCCTCGACACCGATCCCAATTCGCCGACCTCGGGATGCGTGTTCGACTTCCTGCACGCGGGGACGGTCGGCGGCTCGGGGACGGGATTCGACTACGCCGACCCTCGCGGGGAATACTTGCAACGCGAGCGGCTCTTCGAGGAGACAGGCTTCATCCAAGGCGCCTCGACGCGAGGCTCGTCGAACGCGAACCTCGGCGGCATCCTCACGTCGCAGGAGCTCGCCGCGGGCCAGATCAACCACGCGCTCGCGCTGTACGTGCCGGAGGCGGAGGCGGACAACGGCCACCCGTACCTACCCTCATATACCTCGGACGGTGGCCCGCTCAACACGGGGTCGCCTCGCATCCCGGAGAGCGCCAGGATCAGGGTCGATCCAAGCTGGACTCCTTCTGGCCTTCCAGACTGGCAGCAGACGATCGTCCGTGCCCTGCAGACCTACGGCGGCTATGTCATCGATCAGGGCGGCCGGAACATCGCCGCGATCGACAACACGCACTCGGGCTATGGCCCGGCCTACCCGTGGGGGACGGAGGACTTTCCGCAGCTCGACGGCTCGATCACAAAGCACATGGAGGTGCTCTCGCTCGGGGAGACGGTGACCGAGACCTATGACCCGATCGTGGAGCACCCGTGCGGGAACTTCACGACGAACCCGTGACCTCCCGATCGTGTCCGGGCGCGGGCCTCATCACCGCCTCGCGCAGCCGCACGAACGCATTTACGTCGACCCGAGAACCGGTGATCGCCGGCGGGAAGCACCCCGACCAGTCGTCGCGACTGGATGTAACAATCTCCCGCTGATCGTCGCCTAGCGCCCAGGGAGGTCTGTTCTGCGAACGCTGTCCGTCCTCGGACTCGCACTTGCTGCCTTGCTCCTCACGTCGGTCCCCACGGCGGGTCACGAGCTCCCGCGCCCGAAGCATCTGACGCTCGAGGCGAAGGTCGCATGGCTCGAGCGGACCGTCCGGCACGACCGTGACGTCATCCGCTACTACGCCGCGCACCCCCGGCTCCTGTCGAGGGCGAGCGCTCGCCGAAGCCTTGCATGGCATCGTGACCGGCTCCGAAGGGCGCTGCAGGAGCTCACGAGGGCGAGAGCGGCACTGCGCCGGCAGCAAGCGCGGAGGCGGACTGCGGGACCGTTCGCGCGCCCAATCCCGCCGGGTGCCAAGGTCGACCCGAACTCGGGGCGCTACGTTCGCGCGTTGGCCGAGGCCGTACGCAGCCGCGGCTTCTTCCTCACCGTCCGGCGCTGGAGTGTGCCGGTGTACTACGCGAACAAGTCGACTCCGCGCCGCGACGTCCGCCTCACCGCATCCTGGCGCGCTGTGGACTGGATGTTGGGCGTCCCGATCCCGCCCGACGCCGCTCCAGACCCCGAGGACGACGGGCACATGACAGTACTCGAGCCGTCGACCGGCTGCGAGTTCGACTTCTATAGGGCGCACAAGGTCAACGGGAGCTGGTCCGCCGACTGGGGCAACACCCTGCGGACGAGTGGAAGCGGCGTTTATCCCTACGCGTACTCCACGCGCGGCTCCGGCTTCTCGAATCTAGCCGGGCTCATTTGGCCCGCCGAGCTGAAGGCGCGGGAGATCAAGCACGCACTCATGTTCAGCTATCCGCTCACGTCGGCAGCCGGCGCCGTTCCGCCCGCGACCGAGACCGACGGCCAGAGCACTCGCAGTGACGCGCTGCCCGAGGGGGCGCGACTTCAGCTCGATCCAAGCCTCGATCTCGGTCGCCTGGGGCTGCGTCCCTACGAGCGGACGGTCGCGCGCGCGTTGCAGCGATACGGCATGTACCTGGGGGACACCAACGGCGGGGGCGTCGGGCTCTACGCCGTCAGTCCTCAGAGCTACTCTTCCAACCCCTACGCCGGCCTGCTGCCCGCCGACCCCTATCCGCGCTTCGCCAACATTCCGGTCGAGCGCTTCCGGGTGATCGAGCTGGGACCCGTAATTCCGCCCTCGGTGCTTCGCTCGCGCGCCAGGCTCGTACGCACTGGCTGCGCAACGATGAGATGACGGCACGCATAGTGATCGTCTGTGCGGCTGTCCTCGTCGTCGGAGTGGCCGCCTCGGGCGATCAGGCGATTGGCTCCTTCGCGAAGAGTCGCGGGCGGATGCCGGACCTGGTCATCTTGGCCGTCTCGAACCCGCCCGCCTCGGCGCGCGCCTCGACCGTGTTCAGCCTCGTTGCCAACGTGAGAAACGCCGGCCGTGCACGTGCCCGCCCCTCCTTCGCGAGGTTCTATCTGTCATCCGACCGGCGCAGGAGTCGGAGTGACCGGCGGCTCGGGGGCGCGCGTAAGGTCGGCCCGCTCCCTCAGAGAAGGGTTTCGCGAAGCAGGGCGAGGCTGATCGTTCCTGCCGGCACCAGGGCGGGCTCGTATTTCTTGGTCGCGTGCGCGGACGACCGCGGGCAGGTGCGAGAGCGGAACGAGCGCAACAACTGCCGCTCCTCGCCGAGGAGGATGCTCGTCGTTGTGAAGGCGCCCTCGCCACCGCCGCCGCCGCCGGCTCCGCCTCGGAACGTGTCCCGGCCCACGGTGTCGGGCGTGCCTGAGGTGGGCCAGATGCTGGCTGGGTCGACCGGCCAATGGTCCGGGGCGCAGCCGCTGAGTCACGCCTACCGGTGGCGTCGCTGCGACCAGGCGGGCCAGGCGTGCGTCGAGATCGCGGACGCAACTGCGCAGCACTATGCCGTTCGTCCCGTGGATCTGGCGGCCACCTTGCAGGTGGCGGTGACGGCGTCGAACCCGTTCGGGTCAGAGTCCGCGGTCTCCGATCCGAGCGCGGTCGTCGCGTTGGGCCCGCCGCTCTACGCCCCGACAAGTCCGTTCAACACCCCGATTCCCGCCAACGCGAGCGTCGACCCGAACTCGAGCCTCTACATCGCGGGACTCAGGCAAGTGGCCAACCAGCGCGGCCTCACGATCTCAGTGCAGAACTGGACGGTGCCGGCCTACCAAGCCGACGCCGGGACGCCGCGCCATGACGTCCAGCTCACCGAGTCCTGGCGGGCGGCGGACTGGATGCTGGGAGTACCGATCCCGGCTGGGGCCGCCCCCGACCCGGAAGAGGATGGGCACATGACCGTGCTCGACCGCGCCACCGGCTGCGAGTTCGACCTGTACCGGGCGCGTCATGAGGGGGGCCGCTGGACCGCGGGCTGGGCGAATACGGTGCTCAGTACCGGCAGCGGCGTCTACCCGTACGCGTACTCGATGCGGGGCTCGGGCTTCGCGAACCTGGCGGGACTGATTTGGCCGGAGGAGCTGCGCCTCGGCGACATCAGGCACGCGCTCATGTTCAGCTACCCCTACACCTCGGCCCTGGGCGCCGTTGCGCCCGCGACCGAGTCCGACGGCCAGAGCACGCGCAGCGACGCCTTGCCGGAGGGCGCTCGGCTTCAGCTCGATCCGAGCCTCGACCTCGACAGCCTCCCGCTTCAGCCCAACGAGCGCACGATCGCACGGGCCCTGCAGCGTTACGGCATGTACTTGGGCGACACCGGCAACGGCATCAACCTCTACGCAGTTCACCCCCAGAGCTACCCCTCCAATCCATACGTCGGCCTCCTGCCCGCCGAGGCCTATCCTCGCCTTCCCAATATCCCGATCGATCGTTTTCGGGTGATCGAGCTCGGCCCGGTGACGCCGCCGTCGGTGCTGCGATCCCTCGCGAGGTTGGTGCCGACAGGATGCGCGACTATGCGGCGGTGAGCTCTTCCTGAGCCGTCGCCTCGGGATCTACGTCGATACCGTCTACCAGGTCGCTGAGGCGGCAGAAGGCCTCCGCGTCTCGGCCGACCCGGTCGACGGCGCCTTTCTGCTCTTCGCACGCGAGGTGGGGGACCGGTTCGACGGCGTGGTGCTCTTCGGCCGCACCGTCCGTGGCGAGAAGCGCGCGGACTACGTCCCTGTCGGCGGCGTCGACCTCGTCGAGCTGCCCCACTACGAGAATCTCCGTGCCCTGCCTACGGTGCTACGCGCGACATCCGGAACGATCAGGGCGTTCTGGGGAGGCCTCGCGCGCGTGGACACTATCTGGATCTACGGACCGCATCCGTTCAGCCTGTTCCTCGTCGGGCTGGCGCTGGTTCGACGCAGGCGCATCGTTCTGGGTGTGCGCCAGGACACCGTCCCGTACTACCGAGGGCGGCTGCCGAGCCCGCGATGGACACCGTTCCTTCTCGCTGCGCGTGGGCTCGACGCCGCCTACAGGCTTTTGTCGCGCAGCCTGAAGACGACCGTCGTCGGGCCGCAGATCGGGCGGCGCTACGGCTTGGAGCGGCGAACAGTCCTGCCAATGACGGTCTCGCTGATCCGCGCCGGCGACGTGGTCCCCGAGGGTGCGAGTCGCGACTGGAGCGGCACGGTCGAGCTCCTTTCCGTCGGGCGGCTCGAGCCGGAGAAGAATCCGTTCCTGCTCGTCGATGCGCTCGCACGTCTCGAGCGCGAGCGACCTGGGCGCTACCGACTGACCTGGCTCGGGCAGGGGCGGCTTCGCGATGCGGTCCTGACGCGCGCGAAGGAGATGGGAGTGGCGCACGTTCTCGACCTGCGTGGCTTCGTGGCGTTCGGGCCCGATCTGCTCGACTTCTACCGGTCGGCGCACCTGTTCGTGCACGTCTCGCTCACGGAGGGAGTCCCGCAGGTCCTGATCGAGGCGCTGGCGTCAGGTACCCCGATCGTCGCAACCGATGTCGGGAGTGTTGCCGCCACGCTGGATCATGGACGAGCCGGGCTGCTGGTCCCTCCGCAGGATCCCGCCGCGCTGGTTGCCGCCGTTTTGCGGATGACGGACGACGAGGAGCTCCGGACGCGAGTGGTGGGCAGAGGGCTCGAGCTGGCGCGCGAGCGTACGCTCGAAGCTGAGGCCGACCGGGTCGCCCGGTTCATGGCGACCTAGAAGCTGGAAGTGTCCGGTTGCGCGATCGGGGACGCACTGCCGCGGGTCGACCTGGCAGCCCGGACCCAGCCGGCGACCATCCCGATCCCGTATCCGAGATGGAAGGTGGGAAAGACGAGGACGACGCGAGGCAGGAGATGCCAAGACTCGCCGCGGCGTCTGATGCTCTCCGCCCCGAACACGACTGCGGAGCCGGCGTACAGGGTGACCTCGGCGCCGAGAAGCCACCTCGCGAGCGAGAACGAGACCGAGCCGATGGTCAGCGCAGCAAGCGACGCGAGGAAAGCCGGCGGAGCAAGGCTGCGTGCGCTGAGCACCTGACGGTGCTTGCGCATCACAGGGACCTTGTAGAGCCCGTAGTTGAAGTAGCGGCCGAAGACGCCTCGGAACGACCCCGCCGGCGTGTATCGGACCCGGAGCCCGGGGTCGAGGACGATTCGACCTCCCTTCTGGCGCACCCGCAGGTTGAGCTCCTCATCATGGTTGTCGACCATCGCGGGGTCGTAGAGGCCCGCCTCCCGGAAGGCTTCAGGCCGGAAGGCGCCGCAGTAGACCGTGTCCACCTCGACTCGCCGCGGCGAGTCGCCGTGGCGCGTCCAGGTAATGCCGCCGAAGGGGCTGTCCATTGCGCATGCGACCGCCCGCTCCATCTCTGTGCGCCCCATGGGATCGAGTACGCCCCCGACGTTCCAGGCGCCCGTCTCTTCCGCCGCCTCGGCGAGACGGCGGAGGTAGTCTCCGGGATAGCGCGATCTGCAGTCGAGCCGGACGATGAGGTCGCCGGTTGCGTGCGGGAGGCACGCGTTGAGGCCGTGCGCGACGAGGCGCTTCGGGTTCTCGATCAACGTCAGGTCGAGGCTCGCGCGCTGGGCTGCCGCAGTAAGGATTTCGCGCGACCCGTCCGTCGATCCGCCGTCTGCGACGAGAAGCTCGACCTCGCCTGCGAAGTCCTGTGCTGCGATGTCCTCTACTACCGTCGCTGCATTCCGAGCCTCGTTGAACATGGGCACGACGATCGAGATCCGGCGCACTGGAGTGCGCCCGTCGTGAGAAGCGCGACCCATGTCGCTGTCCACGTGGCCCATTGTCGTCCTTCTACCTTTCGACGCGAGCAGCAGGCGCCCCGCCGAGGCGGCTCATCGGCCCGCCGCTGCCTCCGCCTCTGCCGGGAGAAGACCGGCTCGGGTATGCGCGATCACGTCGGCGATGATTCGGTCGAGGGTCAGCCCGGGCTCCCAGCCGATCGCTGCTCGAATCTTCTCGATCGAAGGAATGCGGTGGAGCATGTCCTCGATCCCCTGCCCATAGACCTGATCGTACGGAACGAACACGATCTCCGAATCGCTCGCCGCCGCCATCCTGATGCGCTCAGCGAGCCCGAGAATCGAGATTCGGGAGGTCGAGCCGACATTGAAGATCTCCCCGGAGATGGAGCGCTCGTCCATCAGCCCCTTGAGCGCTCGAATCGCGTCATCGACGTGGCAAAAGCACCGAGTCTGTGTGCCGTCGCCGTGGATCTCGAGAGGCTCTCTCGTCAGCGCGCTCGCAACGAACCGCGGGATGACCATTCCGTACTGCCCGGTCTGCCGGGGGCCGACGGTGTTGAAGAGGCGCACGATGACGCAGTCCAGGCGCCGCTCCTGGTGATAAGCAAGAGCGAGGAACTCATCGATCGCCTTCGAGTCCGCGTACGCCCAGCGCCGAGCAGTCGTCGGCCCGTAAACGCGGCGGGCGGATTCGTGCAGCGGCTTCTCCTCGCGGTGGTCGCCGTAGACCTCGGAGGTCGACGCGACCAGGACGCGCTTGCCGAAGCGCTCGCAGTACTCGAGCACGTTCTCGGTTCCCTGAATGTTCGTCAGCAGGGTGCGGACCGGCTGCTCGACGATGAGGCGGACTCCGACCGCTGCCGCGAGGTGGTAGACGACGTCGCACTTGTGGACGAGCTCGCTGACCACCGAGGGTGACAGGACCGACTCGATGACGAGGTGGTAGTTCGGGTGGTCCACGAGATGGGCAACGTTCTCGAGCGACCCGGTGGAGACGTCGTCGAGCGCGTAGACCTCCCAGCCGTCCGCCAGGAGCACTTCGGAGAGATGTGAGCCGATGAAGCCGACGCCGCCCGTGACGAGCGCCTTCTTCTTCCCGGCCGGACGAATCTGGCGCACGCGGTCGGTCATGTCGCCATTGAGTGATGGGGTCACGGTCGGCGTGCTCCTTTCGTGCTCGCTCGCGGACGCGCCGCCTTCGAGCCGTTCGTCTGTCCGTACCTCGTGCCGTTCCCGTTCCCGTTCCCGTTGCCGTTGCCGTTCTGGCTCCAAATGGCTACTGCGTTCTCGTAGTCCTCCTGTCGGCCGATGTCGAACCAGAGGCCGTCGTAGCGGTACGCGCCGACCGGGGCGGACGCGCTGAGTAGCGCTTGGACGAGGTCCGGGAAGTCGAAGTACTCGCCGGAAGGAATGTAATCGAGCACTTCGGGCTCCATCACGTAGATGCCCATGCTCACGGGCGTCGTGAGCTCCGGCTTCTCCTCGAAGGCGCGCAGCCGCTGGCGGACGTCCAGGTGCAGGATCCCATAGTCGACCTTGATGGTGCGGTCGTGGGTCGCGATCGTGACGAGGTTCCCGTGCTTGCGGTGGTAGTCGATGAGGTCGCGGTAGTCGAGTGCGGTCAGGACGTCGCCGTTCATGACGAGGAACGTGTCGTCGAGGTGGTCGACCAGGCGCAGCGGTGCGGCCGTTCCCAGCGCCTGGTTCTCCCGCACGTAGGAGATGTTCACGTGGCCGTTTTCCCTGTTGTCGAAGACGGCCTCGATCAAATGCGACAGGTAACCCACACACAGGTTGATGTCGACGATCCCGTAGGCTTCGAGCTGCTCGACGACGACCTCGAGGATCGCCCGGTCTCCGACCGGCATCAGCGGCTTTGGCAGCACCGACGTGTACGGGGCGAGCCGCGTGCCCTTGCCGCCGGCCAGTACGACCGCCTGCGTTCCCTTCAGGCTCGACCGTTCGCGACCGGTTCCGCTCGCGACCGTCCTGCCCCTCTTTTGGGTCATTACGTTTGCCATCGCTTACGAGACCTGTCGCCCTTCGACTGTCAGCGCGCCGACTGCTTCACGTGGGGCGCGCAGGTTCATGCGGCCGGTATCGCGGTGCACGGCGACCTGGCGGCGTACGAGCACTGCCGCCGCGGTCCACCAAAGGATCTGGGCGTCCATCAGCAGCGAGCGCCGCTGCGCGTAGAGGCCATCCATCCCGATCTTCTGGGGCAGGATCCGCCGCATGTAGTCGCCGACGCGGTCGTCGGGATCGAGAATCTCGCTCTCGCGCGCGAAAGCCAGCTGCGAGAGACCGGTGATCCCGGGCGCGACCCGCAGGATCTCCCCGTAGGCGTCGCGGTGCACCTCGACGAAGCTGGGATCCTCGGGGCGTGGTCCCACAAGGCTCATCTCACCCTTGACGACGTTCCAGAGCTGCGGCACCTCGTCGAGCTTCGTGCGTGCGAGGAAGGGGCCGAGCCGCGTGAAGCGCTCGTCCTGGGCGGCCGCTAGCGCCGGGCCACCCGCCCCGTCGTGCATCTTCCGGAACTTGATCATCCACAGCTCGCGACCGCCGCGGCCGACGCGCTTGCACCTGTGGAAAGCCGGGCCGCGGCTTTCGAGCTTGATGGCCGCCGCGACGAGCAGGATGACTGGCGTAAGGAGGATGAGCAGCGGGATGGCAACGGTCAGGTCGAGCGCGCGCTTGAGCGCATGCCCCACCATGTCGTCCCACGAGACACCCCTCGCGCCCCGCAGTCGTGGTCCTCTATTCTCCCGGGCTTGACCTCCCCCCCGGGAGGCGCCGCTGGACCCGTGCCGCAGCAAACCGATTCTCCTCTCCCCGCCGCTAGAACGCCCCAATACGTCTACAACGACTGTAGACTTGTTTTCTTTATGGCACTTCAGTCCGATTTCGTCAAGTTCTCGAGCAAAAACTTAACCACAGTCTTTTGAAATCTTCACAAACGGCCCCTAGCACCGAGTCCGGGTGGCTTGTCCCCCTGTCAGACGTCCTCGTTCACGAAAAGTTGCGCTCTGCCGTCGAAGAAGCTGTGGATTCCGGCTGGTGGAGCATGGGCCCCCGCGTCGAGGAGTTCGAGCGCGCTTTCGGCGCATTCGTCGATGCCCGCCACGCGCTTGCGGTCGCGAACGGCACCGCCGCGCTGCACCTCGCGCTGCTCGCCGCCGGGGTCGGGCCGGGGGACGAGGTCGTGCTCCCGTCGCTCAACTTCGTCGCCGCCGCGAACGCGGTCGCCCACACTGGCGCCGTGCCCGTCTTCTGCGACGTGCGCGGTCCCGACGACCTCAACCTCGACCCCGAGGATCTCGAGGCCGCAGTCGGAGAGCGCACGAAGGCGGTCGTCGTCCTGCACTACGCCGGGTTCCCGTGCGACATGGACGCCGTGCGCGACATGGCGGAGCGGCGCGGAGTGCTCGTCGTCGAGGACGCCGCGCACGCGCCCGGCGGCACCTACCGCGGCGAGCGCTGCGGCACGCTCGGCCTCGTCGCGTGCTTCAGCTTCTTCTCGAACAAGAACATGCCGGTCGGCGAGGGCGGGATGATCGTCACGAACGACGACGGCGTCGCCGAGCGGGTGCGGCTGCTCCGGTCGCACGGCATGACGACTCTCACCTGGGAGCGGCAAAAGGGCCACGCCGCCGGCTACGACGTCGTCGCGCAAGGGTTCAACTACCGGCTCGACGAGCTCCGGGCGGCGATGGGCCATGCCCAACTGCTGCGCCTGCCGGCCGAGAACGCGGCGCGGGCCCGCATCGCCGGGCGCTATCGCGAGGCGCTCCACGACGTGAAGGAGTTGACGATGCCATTCGGCGCGAGCGAGGAGGGCACGACGTCCACGCACCACCTGGCGGTCGTGCTGCTTCCGGAGGGGACGGCGCGCGACGAGGTGCGTGCCGCGCTGACCGAGGCGCGGATCCAGACGAGCGTGCACTACCCGCCGATCCACGGCTTCACGTTCTACGAGGAGCTCGGCCGCAGGCGGCCGCTGCCGCAAACCGAGGCGGTCGCGGGGCGCATCCTCACGCTTCCGTTGTACGCGCACATGAGTGACGAACAGGTGGACCTCGTCGTCAATGCCCTGCTCAATGCGCTCTAGGTGCGCTCGCGTTTGAACGCCCTGCACGGTCTGGCACCTCTGAACTGAACGACCGACACGTCGCGAGCTGACCGCGGACGTTTGAACACGGGCCCCCGGCATAAAATGCCGGGGGCCCCTGCGGCGAGGACCCCCGGCTAGTCCCGGCACCCTAATGGGCCGTCGCGCCATTTCCAGGCCCGCCAGCACGTTTTCCGTGGAATGAGCGCCTTTTGCCGCGTAACATCTGCGGCGTGTGGCGGTTCACCGTCTGCTTCGTCCTCGCCGCCGTCGGCGCGGTAGCGTTCGCTCCGCCTGCGGGCCCGCCAGACCCGATCGCCGACGGCGTCCGCATCGCGGGACTCCCCGCGGGTGGGCTCGACGCCGAGCAGGCCCGCCAGCTCGTGCGGCGGGCGTATGCGAGGCCGCTTCCCTTCACGCTCGGCAAGCGCACCTGGCAGGTGTCGCCGGCACGGTTCGCGGCCGAGCCGCTGCTCGACGACGCGGTGACGAGGGCGCTGCGCGCCGACGAGAACGAGTCAGTCGACGTGCGCGTCGCTGTCGACAGGAACAGGGTCCGGGCCTATGTCGCCGAGCTCGACCGCCGCTTCTCGCGTCCCGCGGTGGACGCCGAGGTGATCGGCTTCACGGGCTCGCGCCCGGCGATCAGCGCCGACCAGTGGGGGCAGTCAGTGCGTCGGGGGACGATGGTCGCCGCCATCACGCGCATGCTGCGCACGAGGATCCGCCCCCGGATCCCGGTCGTGCTCAAGCCGCTCAAGCCGTCCGTGACGAGGGCGCGCTTCGGCCCGGTCGTCGTCATCAAGCGCGACTCGAAGCGGCTGATCCTCTTCAACGGCACGAGCACGGTTCGAGCCTTCCCCGTCGCTGTCGGACAGGCGTCCTATCCGACGCCGACCGGCAACTTCGCGATCGCCGACAAGCAGCGCGACCCCTGGTGGCGGCCGCCGCCCGACTCGGAGTGGGCGCGCGGCGCGAAGCCGATCCCACCCGGCCCAGGGAACCCGCTCGGCACGCGCTGGATGGGACTGACGGCGCCGCTCGTCGGCATCCACGGGACGCCCGACGCCGCGTCGATCGGCTACTCGGCGTCCCACGGCTGCATCCGCATGTACATCCCGGACGCGGACTGGCTGTTCGAGCGGGTCGACCTCGGGACCCCGGTCCTGATCCTCGCGGCCTAGCACTGTAGGGGCCGCCCGCGGTGTCAGACACCGGCGTGGAGCCCCTTCCCACAGGTTGCGGCTCGGCTCTCGGTGTCTGACACCGTTACGAGAAGTGCTTCTCGTCCTCGCGATCTACGCGGCCATCTTCCTGCTCCCGAGCCCGTGGGGGATCGTGGCGATCGCGGTCGGTCTGGTCATCGAGGTGGGGGAGGCCGCGTTCTGGGTCTGGGTGTCCAAGCGCCGCCGGCCGGCGATCGGGGTCGAGGCTCTCGTCGGCGCGACCGGCACCGTCGTGGAGGACTGCCGCCCGCGCGGGCGCGTGCGCGTGGCGGGCGAGGTATGGCGCGCGGTCTGCCCGGCAGGCGCCGACGCGGGCGCCGAAGTCCTCGTCGAGAGCGTCGAGGGCGACCTGACCCTGCTCGTAACCCCGAAGTAGACTCATTTCCGTGGCCAAGGTCGACGAAGTCTCAGTCGATCAGGCGCCCCTCGAGTGGGACACCCCGCTGTTCCGAACCGCAGTCGCCCAGTTCGAGGAGGCACTGACGCACGCGGACGTCGACGCCGCGGTCGCCGAGCGCCTGCGCTACCCGGAGCGGGCGATGATGGTCAGCGTCCCCGTGCGCATGGACGAGGGCAAGTGGACGGTCTTCCCGGCCTATCGCGTCCAGCACTCGAGCGTGCTCGGGCCGACGAAAGGGGGCATCCGCTACGACCCGCACGTCTCGCTCGGCGAGTGTGCGGCGCTCGCCATGTGGATGACCTGGAAATGCGCGCTCCTGCGGCTGCCATATGGCGGCGCCAAGGGCGGCGTGCGCTGCAACGCGCGTGAGCTCTCGCTCGGCGAGCAGCAGCGGCTGACGCGCCGCTTCACGTCGGAGCTGCTGCGTGTGATCGGCCCGCAGGAGGACATCCCCGCGCCGGACATGGCCACGAACGAGCAGACGATGGCCTGGATGATGGACACGTACTCGATGCAGGTCGGCTACGCGGTGCCGGAGATCGTCACCGGCAAGCCGGTCTCGATCGGCGGGTCCGTGTTCCGCAGCGAAGCCACGGGCGCGGGCGTCGTCATGGTCGTCGAGCGCGCGTGCGCCCGGCTCGGCTGGAAGCTGGCCGAGCAGCGGTTCGTCGTGCAGGGCTTCGGCAACGTCGGCGGCGTGGCCGCGCGCGACCTGGCGGCCCGCGGCGCAAAGGTGCTGGCGGTCTCGGACATCTCGGGCGGCGCCTACAACCCGGCCGGCCTCGACGTGCTCGCGGCGGAAGAATGGGTCCGCGCGAACCGGACGCTGGAGGGCTTCCCGGGCGGTGAGCACGTCTCGAACGCGGAGCTGCTCGAGCTGCCCTGCGACGTGCTCGTCCTCGCCGCGCTCGAGGACCAGATCACGAGCGAGAACGCTGGCCGCATCGACGCCAAGATGATCGCCGAGGGCGCGAACGGCCCGACCTCGTTCGAGGCCGACGCGATCCTTGCCGACCGGGGCATCCTCATCCTTCCGGACGTGCTCACGAACGCCGGGGGAGTGACCGTTTCCTACTTCGAGTGGGTCCAGGATCTTGGGCGGCTGTTCTGGACGCGCGAGGAGATCCGGGCGCGCCTCGCCGACAAGCTCAACGATGCTTTCGACCGGGTCTGGCAGCTCGCCGAGGGCCAGGGTCTGACGCTGCGCAGCGCCGCGAACGTTGTCGCGATCCGCGAGGTGGCGGGCGCGCTCGAGTCCCGCGGGATCTATCCGTGACGCTGGTCCGCGAGGCGATGATCACCGACCCGCGCGTCTGCGAGGCGGATGCGACCGCGCAGGAGGCCGGCGAGGCGCTGTCCCGGCCGGAGGTGCGCGCGGTGTTCGTGTGTGAGGAGGGCGGCCGGCTCGTCGGCGTCGTCACGCGGAAGACGCTCGTGCGCGAGGTCGTCGCGCCCGGGCGGGATCCAGCCGCCACGCGGCTGGTCGAGATCGCGGAGGAGCCGCACTGGACGATCGACGCCGACTCGCCCGTCGAGGACGCGTTCCGGCTGATCGAGGAGCGCGACGCCGAGCGCGTTCCCGTCGTCGACGACGGGCGACTCGTCGGCGTCCTCTCGCGCGAGCTCCTCCAGCGCCGGCTCGCCGAGGACGAGGGCGCTGCTCCAGAAGCACAGGCATGAGTCACGACCTGGACGTCGTAATGCGGCGGCAACCGCCACCCGATGCGTTCCGGCGATTCGCGGAGGGGCGCGAGGGCCTCGAGTGGAGCGGTTTGCTCGGAAGTGACGACAATCTCGCCGTCTCGCGGGCGGTCGGGCGGGCGGGATCCTCCTTCCTCGTCTACGCCGGCCCGCCGGACGACGTCGCGGTCGGGCTCTACGGTGATCTCGTACCCGGGCTGAGCTACTCGGCGCTGGTCGCTGTTCCGTTCGGGCACGCCGTTGCCGATCACGAGCTCGCGTTCTCGTTCGCCGCGTGGCTCGCGGACGAGTACGAGGGCATCGTCTATTCGGATCAGCTGGATGAGGTCGTGTGGCCTGAGTCGAGACGGGGAGAGAAAGCGGCCGAGCTAGCCGACGACCCTGACGTGATCTAGCAGCAGGTATAGGCCCCGGGCGGGGCGTCGCCCTCGACGGGCTCGGGGAGCTGGGCCGCCTCGAGCGCCGCGCCGTCGAGCAGATCCCGCTGACTGACCTCGACCTCGTCGAGGTCGAAGTAGCGCATCGTCTCGCGCAGAATCATCGCACCGGCGACGATCACGGGCGCGCGCTCGGGCTCGAGGCCGGGGACCTGCCGACGATCCTCGAGCGGGATCGCCGCGAGCCTCGTCAGCTGGGCGTGCACCGCGTCGTGCGTCAGACGGTGGCCGTCCACGCGCTCAGCGTCGTACTCGACGAGCCCGAGGTCGAGTGCCGCGAGCGACGTGATCGTCCCGGCGACGCCGATCGCCGTCGCGACGGAGGTCCGCGCCTCGTCGGGCACGCGCTCGCCGAGCAGCGAGCGGATCGCGGCCGCGCAGACCGAGAGCTCGCCCTCGCCGGGCGGGTCGCTCCGCAGGTAGCGCTCGGTCAGCCGCACCGAGCCTAAGTCGGTGCTGATCCGGACGGCCACGCGCTCCGGGGAGCCGGCGATCAGCTCGGTCGAGCCGCCGCCGACGTCGATCACGAGCGCGTGGACGTCGAGCTCCCGGCCGCTGGCGACTCCTCGCAGCGTGAGCTGGGCCTCTTCGTCGCCGCTCAGGAGCCGCGTCTCGAAGCCGTAGCTCCACTCGACCTCGCCGAGGAAGGCCTCGCCGTTGTCCGCGTCGCGGATCGCGCTCGTCGCGACCGCCAGCGCGCGCTCCGCGCCGAGTGACTCGAGCTCCCGCCGGTAGTCGGCGAGGCAGTTGCGGACGCGGGCGATCGGCAGCGGCAGCAGCCGGCGTCGGCCGTCGACTCCCTCGCCGAGCCGGGTGATCTGCGAGCGTCGCACGACCTCGTCGATCGAGCCGTTCCTCACGTCTGCGACGAGCAGTCGAGTGGTATTCGTTCCGAGATCCAAAGCCGCAACCCGCATCGGAATAAACGTTACGCACTGCCGTTGTTCACCATGTGGGAGCCGGGTCTACACTGTTCTGTCTCATGCAGCGTGCATGGGCCGCATTCAGCCGCCGCGACGGCCTCAAGCAGATAGCGATCGTCCTGCTCGCGGTCTGGGCGTACGAGCTTGCGCGCCGCTTGATCGAGCCGAACTGGGCGGTGGCGACCGAGAACGCGAGGCGCATCGCGGAGCTCGAGCGCGCGCTCAGCTTCGCCTGGGAGCAGTCGGTGCAGCGGGCGTTCCTGGGACTGCCCGAGCTCGTCGAGGCGATGAACCTCTTCTACTTCGTCGGCCACTTCGTGCTCACGGGCCTCTTCTTCATCTGGCTCTACCACCGGTCGCAGGACGGCTTCCGCAGCTTCCGCAACGGCTTCCTCGCGGCGACGGCGATCGCAGTCGTCATCCACTGGCAGTTCCCGACCGCCCCGCCGCGGCTGATCTCCGGCCTCGGTATCACGGACACGCTGCGCCTGTTCTGGAACGTCGACATCGGGTCGCCTCGGGTGGACGGCTTCTCGAACCCGGTGGCGGCGGTTCCGAGCCTGCACGCGGGCTGGGCGGTCGGCGTCGGGGTCGGGCTCGTGCGCTACGCGACGCACCGCTGGCTCAAGGTGCTCGGCGTGCTCTATCCGCTGGCGGTCACGCTCACGATCGTCGTCACGGGGAACCACTTCATCTTCGACGCGCTTGCCGGAGCGGCGGTGCTCGCGGCGGGTTTCCTGGTCGTCCGGCTGCCGAAGCTGCCGGGCTCGTGGCGCCGGCACGTGAGCTACAATTGCTCCACATAGCGACGCGGGGTGGAGCAGTCAGGTAGCTCGCCGGGCTCATAACCCGGAGGTCGCAGGTTCAAATCCTGCCCCCGCTACTGGAGAAGGCCCCGGAAACGGGGCCTTCTCACTGGAAGCGCAACGCTTGCTCTTTGCATCTGCAAGCGGTTCTGCAAGGGAGATGGCGCTCTCGCTCTCATCGCCGAGGCTTTGGCTCCCGGTCCCGGTCCGCAAGAGTCGCAACCG
>JBKPFP010000450.1:0-8478 GCA_046744435.1 Actinomycetota bacterium
GTGTTCCTCGATCGCGACCTTGTCGTGCTCGGCATCGCCGACGGCCTCGAGCCGTGGCGCGCGGCGGGCCGGCGCGGTGCCCGCGCCGTCCTCGAGCTGCCCGCAGGCGAGTGCGCCCGTCGCGGCCTCGCGGTCGGCGACGAGCTTGCGCTAGCCGTCTGATCGATTCCGGCCGCTCGACCGGTCAGTTCAGACGGACGCGCGGGCAAAGCCCGCCCGTCCTGAAGTCGGCACCGCAAGTGGTGCGTTCGTGCCCGCCTGATCGATCCCGGCCGCTCACCGGTCAGTTCAGACGGACGCGCGGGCAAAAGCCCGCCCGTCCTGAGGTCGGCACCGCAAGCGGTGCCTCGGGCCGCGTAGAGCAGTCCGACTTCTCTAGTCTCCCGGCGACCCCACTAATCGGGAGGCCGAGGTGGAAGCTGCAGCAGACCAGATCGCGCCTGAGCCTGCCCGCGACGGGCAGGTCGTCACCGCACACGAGATCACGCGTCGCTACGGCGAGGGCGATACCGCGGTCGACGCCCTGCGCGGCGTGTCGCTCGAGGTGGCTCCGGGCCAGCTGACGGCGATCATGGGCCCGTCCGGCTCGGGCAAGTCGACGCTGATGCACATCCTCGCCGCGCTCGACCGGCCGACGACCGGCTATGTGACGATCGCCGGGACGCGTCTCGGCGGGCTCAGCGACACGGACGTGACGAAGCTGCGGCGGGAGCACATCGGCTTCGTCTTTCAGTTCTTCAACCTCCTGCCGATGCTGACGGCGGAGGAGAACATCGTCCTGCCGCTCTCGATCGGCGGGCGCAAGCCGGACAAGGCCGAGCTCGACGAGCTGCTGAAGAAGGTCGGGCTCTTCGACCGGCGGACGCACCGTCCGTCCGAGCTCTCGGGCGGCCAGCAGCAGCGAGTCGCGATCGCGCGGGCGCTCGTCACGAAGCCGACGGTCGTCTTCGCCGACGAGCCGACTGGCAATCTCGATTCGAAGACGAGCGGCGAGATCCTCGAGCTGCTCCACGACGCGGTCGACTCGTACGGCCAGACGCTCGTGATGGTGACGCACGAGGCGCGAGCGGCGGCGATCGCCGACCGCATCCTCTTCCTCGCCGACGGTCTGATCGTCCGCGAGCTCGGGCAGGTGGGCGAGGCCGAGATCATCGAGACGATCCGCGAGATGACCGTCAGTTGATTCGCGTAGGCCTGAGAGGCCTGCTCGGCAGGAAGCTCCGCACGGTCCTGACCGCGTTCGCGATCGTGCTCGGCGTGGCGATGGTCAGCGGGACCTACGTCCTCACCGACTCGATCGACAAGGCGTTCGACTCGATCTTCACGGACGTGCGCAAGGGGTCGAACGCGGTCATCACGGGCCGGTCGGCGTTCGATCTCTCCGAGGACAGCGGCAGCGAGGCGCCGACGTTCAACGAGTCGCTGCTGCCGAAGGTGCGCGCCCTGCCCGACGTCGCGGCCGCGGAGCCGAGCGTCGACGGGGACGCGCAGCTGATCGGCAAGGACGGGAAGGCGATCGTCTACGGCGGCGCGCCCAATCTCGGGTTCAGCATCGCCAGCGGAGCCTCGCGGTTCAATCCTCTGACCCTCACCAGGGGCCGCTGGCCCGGCCCTGGGGAGGTGGTCGTCGACAGGGCCACCGCCGACAAGGAGAATTTCCAGATCGGTCAGGTGATCCGCGTCCAGGCGGAAGGCCCTGCCCGGCCGCTGCGGATCTCGGGCTTCGTCAAGTTCGGCTCGGTGAACACGATCGGGGGCGCGACGCTTGCGGGCTTCGACCTGCAGACCGCGCAGCGCCTGTTCGACAAGGAGGGGAAGCTCGACGAGATCGCGATCGCGGCGAAGCCCGGCGTGAGCGACGAGGAGCTCGTCCGCCAGGTCAGCTCGATCCTGCCGCCGAGCACGGAGGTGAGGACGGGTGCCGAGCAGGCACGCGAGGATGCCAAGGAGACGAACGAGTTCATCAGCTTCCTGCAGAACTTCCTGCTCGCGTTCGGAGGCATCGCGCTCTTCGTCGGCAGCTTCGTGATCGCGAACTCGCTCTCGATCACGATCGCGCAGCGGACCCGCGAGTTCGCCACGCTCCGCACGCTCGGCGCCTCCCGCCGCCAGGTTCTCGGCTCGATCATCGTGGAGGCGCTCGTCGTCGGCGTCATGGCGTCGGTGGTCGGCCTCTTCCTCGGGCTCGGCCTCGCCAAGCTGCTGTTCTGGCTCTTCGACTCGGTCGGCTTCACGCTCCCGAACAGCGGCCTGCTCTTCGAGGCGCGGACGGTCGTCGTTGCCCTGCTCGTCGGGGTCGTCGTCACGCTCGTCGCCAGCCTCAGGCCGGCCCTGCGCGCGACCCGGGTGCCGCCGATCGCCGCCGTGCGCGAGGGCGCAACGCTGCCCGAGTCCCGGTTCGCACGGTTCCGGACACCAGGGTCGGTGCTGCTGACGGCGATCGGCTTCGCCGCGCTCCTGTACGGGTTGTTCCGAAGCGGTCTCGGAACCACCCAGGTGCTGCTGTGGCTCGGCGTCGGCGCGCTCCTGATCTTCCTCGGTGTCGCCATGTTCTCCGCGCGGGTGGCGCGTCCGCTGGCTGCGGTCGTGAGCCCGATCGGCACCTGGGCCGTGGTCGTGCTCTCGATCGTCTTCTGGCCTTTCTTCACGCTGCCGTTCTGGCTCCTGCGCCTCGGAGCGTGGGGTCCCGCCGGCGCCCTGCGCCGCGTGCTCGCGGCGATCGGCGGCACGCTCCTGAACCCGCTGGTGGCGGCGCTCGTGCTCGTGATGTGGATCAGGAGCGCCGTCACCTCCTGGACGCCGGAGTGGCCGATCGAGTTCCCGGGAGTTCTCCCCGACCGGACGGCGAACCGAATCGGTACGCAGAACACGAAGCGGAACCCGCAGCGCACGGCGTCGACGGCCGCGGCGCTGATGATCGGGCTGGCGCTGGTCACGCTCGTAGCCGTCCTCGCCCAGGGGATCATCGCCACGTTCACGAACGCGGTCGACGATCTCTTCACCTCCGACTACGCGATCACCGCGCAGAACAACTTCTCGCCGATCCCGATCAGCGCGGGTGAGGCTGCCGCCAGGGCGCCGGGCGTGGAGGCGATCGCGAGCGTTCGCACGGGCGAGGGTCGCGTCTTCCGCAGCACCGAGTCCGTCACCGCCGTCACCCCGGAGATCGGGCGCGTGCTCACGCTCGAGTGGAAGGACGGCTCGCAGGCCCTGCTCGCGAACCTCGGTCGCAACGGCGCCTTCGTGGACGATGGCTACGCGGACGACCACGACCTACGCGTCGGGTCGCCGATCTCGGTCCTCACTCCGACGGGCGAGCGCCTGCAACTCGTCGTGAAGGGCATCTTCGACCCGCCGACCGGAGGCTCACCGTTCGGACCTGTGACGTTCTCGAGCGCGACGTTCGACGCCAGCTACGACTCGCCCGAGAACCTCTTCACGTTCGTCCAAATGCGCGGCGGGGTCACCGACGCGAACACCACGGCGCTCGACGATGCCTTGCGGAACTTCCCGAACGCGAAGGCGGAGACACGCGACGAGTTCGTGGACGCGCAGATCGGCCCGCTCAAGGACATCCTCAACATCCTCTATGTGCTATTGGCGCTCTCGGTCGTCGTCAGTCTCTTCGGGATCGTGAACACGCTCGTCCTGACGGTGTTCGAGCGGACGCGCGAGCTGGGGATGCTGCGGGCGATCGGGATGACGCGCCGCCAGGTGCGCCGGATGGTGCGCCACGAGAGCGTGATCACGGCTCTGATCGGCGGTGCGCTCGGGATCGTGCTCGGGATCGTGCTCGGCGGCCTGCTCGTCGCTCGGATCGACTTCATCGAGTTCTCGCTGCCAACCGGCCAGCTCGTGATCTTCGCGGTCGCGGCCGTCATCGTCGGGATCATCGCGGCGATCTTCCCGGCGCGGCGGGCGGCGCGGCTGCGGGTGCTCGAAGCGCTGCAGTACGAGTAGCTGGCACCAACGTCCCCACCCAGGGTGGGGAGGAAGTTCCACCCGCCACCCGCGGTCAGCGTACCCCGCAAACACGCACCGCTCTGCGCCGGTTCCGAGCCAATATCGTGACCGGCCATGCTCTGGGCGATCTCGGGCGGCGCCGGCTTCCTCGGCCTCCACCTGGCGCGGCGGCTCCTCGCCGGCGGGCACGACGTCCGCACCCTCGACCTCGCCCCGCTCGCCGACGCCGATCTCGAGCGCGACGCCGACGAGCACCGCGGCGATGTACGCGCCCCGGCCGCCGCGCGCCGCCTCGTCACCGGGGCCGACGTCCTCGTCCACGCTGCCGCAGCGCTGCCGATACGCGGCTCGCGCGCTGAGATCCGCTCCGTCAACGTCGACGGCACCGCGACCCTCCTCGCCGCGGCACTCGACGCCGGCGTCCACCGGGTCGTCCACATCTCGACGACCGCTGTCTACGGCATCCCCGAGACGCATCCGATCGACGAGGACGCGCCGCTCCAAGGAGTCGGCCACTACGGCCGCTCGAAGATCGAGGCGGAGGAGCTCTGCACCGCGTTCGCCCGCCGTGGCCTCGAGGTGATCGTGCTCAGGCCGAAGACCTTCATCGGCCCCCAGCGCCTGGGCGTTTTCGAGATCCTCTTCGACTGGGTGCGCGAAGGCCGGCGCATCTACGTCCTCGGCTCCGGCCGGAACCGCTACCAACTGCTCGCCGTCGAGGACCTCGTCGAGGCGATCGTCCTCGCGGGGACTGCTTCCGTCGCGGGCGAGACGCTGAACGTCGGTGCCGAGGAGTTCGGTACCGTCCGCTCGGACCTCGAGCAGCTGATCGCACACGCGGGCTCCGACAGCCGGGTCACGCCGGTCCCTGCGCGTCCCGCCGAGGCCGCCCTCCGCGCCCTCGAGTTCGCCCGCCTCTCGCCGCTCGCCGAGTGGCACTACAAGACCGCCCACCGCGATTCCTACGTCGCCGTCGGCAAGGCGAAGACACTGCTCGGCTGGCAGCCACGATTCTCCAACGCCGACGCGCTCATCGAGACCTACGACTGGTACCTCGCGAACCGCGGCCGCCTGGCCCCGGCCGGGACGACGCACCGGGTGCCGTGGAACCAGCGCGCGCTCGCGATCCTGAAGAGAATCAGCTGATGGAGCGGGACTATTGGGACGAGCTTTTCGACGAGATGTACCTGCTGACTTACGCGTCGCTGGACCGCGGCGGACCCCAGGAGGAGGAGGCCCTCGCCGCGGCCCGGCTCGCTCGCTGCGACCCGGGCGCCGACATCCTCGACGCGCCGTGCGGCTACGGACGGCATTCGATCCCGCTCGCCGCTGCCGGCTATCACGTCGTCGGCCTCGACCGTTCTGAGGCCCTCCTCGATGAGGCTCGCCGCCGGGCCGGCGACGCCGATTGGCCCCGCTGGGTGCAAGGAGACCACCGAGAGCTGCCGCTCGAGGATGCGTCTTTCGACGCCGTGCTGTGCCTCTTCTCGTCGCTCGGCTATCGGGGCGAGGAGGGCGACGCACGCACGCTCGCCGAGTTCCATCGCGTGCTCCGACCCGGAGGCCGGCTCGTGATCGAGACGATGCACCGGGACCGGTTGATGCACATCCTCCAGCCGCGAGGCTGGGACCCGCTTCCCGGAGGCGGGACGCTGATCGAGGAGCGGCGCTTCGACTACCAGGAGGGTTCCACGGAGACCGACCACATCCTCATCCGGCCCGACGGGTCGCGGAAGGCGGTCACCTACCGGATCCGCACGTACACGGCGACCGAGCTCGGGAAGCTCGTCGAGCAGGCCGGGTTCGCCGACCTCGAGTACTTCGGCGACCTCGACCGCAGCGACCTCTCGCGCGAGACCCGGCTCGTCATTCTCGCCCGCAAGCCGGAATAGACTCGAAGGCGTGTGCGAGCTGATCGCCTACCGCGAGCGCTTCCCGATCCTCGCGGACACGACCTACCTGATCAGCCACTCGCTGGGCCCGATGCCCGGCGAGGCCGAGCGCCGTCTCGCCCACTACGCGCAGACCTGGAACACGCGCGGCATCCGCGCCTGGGGCGAGGGCTGGTGGGACCTGTCCTCGACGGTCGGCGACCACGTCGCGCGGCTGATCGGGGCGCCGCCCGGCTCGACGGTCATGCACCAGAACGTGACGATCGCCGAGGCGGTCGTGCTCTCGTGCTTCCGCCTCGACGGGGAGCGCAGGCGGATCGTCTACGAGGAGGACAACTTCCCCTCCGTGCGCTACATCTACCAGGCGCAGCGCGAGCGCGGCGCCGAGATCGTCGTCTGCCCGGACGAGGAGGCGATCGTCGCCGCCATCGACGAGCGCACGCTGCTCGTCCCGATCAGCCATGTCGTCTTCAAGACCGGCCGCATCCAGGACGTCGAGCCGATCATCAGCCGCGCGCATGAGGTCGGCGCCCACGTCGTGCTCGACGCCTACCAGTCGGTCGGCACCGTTCCGCTCGACGTCGCCGCGCTCGGCGTCGACTTCGCGGTCGGCGGCAGCGTCAAGTGGCTCTGCGGCGGGCCCGGCGCCGCGTGGCTCTACGTCCGGCCCGACCTCCACGAGCGGCTCGAGCCGACCCTCGTCGGCTGGCAGGCGCACGCGCGCCCCTTCGCGTTCGAGCCCGAGCTCGAGTACGCCTCGGGCGCAGCGCGCTTCCTGACCGGCACGCCCAACGTTCCCGCCCTTCATGCGGCGACGGCCGGCTACGACATCGTCGAGGAGGTCGGCGTCGAGCGCATCCGCGCCAACTCCCTGCGCCAGACGGGGCTCTTCATCGGCCTGCTGGACGAGGCCGGCTTCGAGGTCGTCAGCCCACGCGAGCCGGAGCGGCGCGGCGGCTCCGTCGTAGTCCGCGCGCCCGACTTCCAGGCCGTGCACGCCGAGCTCGAGGCTCGCGAGATCCTCTGCGACTTCCGGCCGGACGCAGGCCTGCGCTTCGGCCCGCACTTCTTCACCACGGACGAGGAGATCGAGCTGACCGTGGCAGCGCTGAGGGAGATCGTCGGCCGCCGTGTGAAGGTTGCATCCGCGGAGACTCAGGCGTAGCTTGGGTTGCGAACCCCAGCAAGGAGGGACCGATGACGATGTACTCCGCTCTGACCGTCCGCCGCCTGAAGCCGGGCACATACGAGCAGTGGCGCAAGGCCTGGGAGGGCGACGAAGAGGAGATGCCGGAAGGCGTCGAGGTCTACATCCTGCGCAACATCAAGGACCCCGACGAGATCATCGCCTTCGGCCTCTTCGAGACCGACGTCGAGCAGGTGCAGTCGTCGTTCGACCCCGAGGCCGAGCGGCAGCGCCAGGAAGCCATGGCCCCGTACATCGAGTCGGTCGGCGCCGACGGCATGTACGAGGTGATCGAGCGGATTGGCGCCAAGACCGGCACGCGGAACTGACGATCAGCGGGCGAGGAGCTCGAGCAGCCGCTCCGCGTAGCGGGGCGCGCTCGGCTCCTCTTCGTGCTTGAAGAAGACGTAGACGTCGACTCCCGCGGTTAAGAGCGGCCCGATGCGGTTGGCCCAGCCGCGGAGCGCCTCGTCGTCGTAGGGCGGCTCGCGGAGGCGGAGGTAGCGGAACCGGGCCGTCGCGTCGAGGTCGTTGACGCACACCGCGTTCGGCGGCAGCTCGTGCTCGATCCCCTCCCAAGACTCGTGCCGGAAGTCGAAGGCGATCTGCAGGCTCGGGTCGAACGAGCCGAGGGTGAGCGTGAGCAGGCCCTCGTCGCGGGCGGAGCCGACGAGCGCGCGGATGGGGCCGAGGCGCTCGCCGAGCAGCTTGACCCGCTCCTCGAACGTGCCCACGTCCGTCGAGCGGTACGCCCTCAGCTTCGGCGCGAAGCGGAAGCTCGGGGGCGTCTGCTCCGCCCAGCGCACGAACTGCTGCTCGGCCGGGATCCGGTAGCCGGTCGTGTTCAGCTCGACGGCCCGCAGGCGCTCCGCGTAGTGGCCAAGGAAGTCTCCGGGCTTCGTCCCGGGCGGGTAGAAGCCGGGCCGCCAGGACGGGTACGACCAGCCGGAAGTGCCGACATAGAGCCCCGCTAGACTCGGCTTCGTGGCGGTCACTCCGCGAGTGTTACCCGACGGCGCCGTGGCCGTGCTCGATCACGGCTTCGTGCGGCTCGACGGCGCGATGGCCGACGACCTCTCCGTCGTCAACGGAGCCCGCGTCAGCTTTGCGAAGCGCAAGCTCGAGATGGACGAGTCGGACGAGGGCCTGATCCGCTTCCTCATGCGCGATCGGCACGGCTGCTACGACGATGCCACCGACGTCCTGACGGACGAGGGGTGGAAAGCGTGGCCGGCAGTCACGGGCGAAGAACTCTTCGCAACGCTCGACACTTACGGACGTCTCGTCTATCAGCCCGCGCTCTGGCTGGTGCGCAAGGAGCACAAGGGGCACATGATCGGGTTCAAGGGGATGAGCATCGACCTCCTCGTTACGCCTGACCATCGTGTCCTCACGTCTTCCTGGACGACGAGGGCGCGACGTGCCACGCCGTTCTAT
>JBKPFP010000264.1:0-6085 GCA_046744435.1 Actinomycetota bacterium
GCCCGACGTAGCGGCGCTGGAGACGGCGCGAAAGGCGGGTGGCGCCCCAAGAGCCGACGATGCAAAGAGGCCGGCGACGACGACGAAGCAAGGAACCGAGACGGCAAGGCGGCGGCGGAGGTTCACTGTTCCCCCGTATCGACACTGGGTGCTAGGTCTTGAGGGAGAATCCGTTGTTTGTGCGACGGGGGAGTTTGAGAGTTGTGCGACGGGGGAGTTTGAGAGAGATTGCGCATGCGGGTGGCCCGGGATGCGGTGGCGGTACTCTCAAAGGCTGGCTGGGCGGCGGGCACAGTAACGCGTGCTTCGGCCGGAGACACCTAGAACCTCTGTGACCTCCGAAGAGGTTTTACAAATTTACAGTAGAAATTTCTAGAATTTTTTTCTATGGAATTTCCTCAGAAAAGGAGAATCAGCCAGTCGAACCTCGCCAGGTCCGAGACGACACGGGCCCTCCGGCGACAAGCTGAATGGCGGTGACAAAGACATGGGCGTCCCGCTTGTAACCCCTGCGTCTCACTTGGCTACTGTGCCGCCGGTGTCGGCACCAGTCGAAGCTCCGTCGCATCCGTGGCACGGCTGGCTGCCCGCCGTGTTTCCGGTCGACGCGAGGCGCGTGCGAGTCGAGGACTCCGCACTGGCGACGACACTCTCGGACTCTGGTGCAGAGCTTGTCGACGAGCGACCCGACGTCGAGATCGGTCCGGTCGAACGACTGTGCGGCGACGCGAGCCAGGCGATCGTGAGTCTCGGGATGCCGCTCCTGGCAGGGAGGTTCCGCTCCCTGCGGGCGGGGAGGCGGCTCGTTGCCTCGTTACAGCTCCGACGACGCGCCGGCCGGGCGCGGCGCGAAGTTCGCCGGCTTGGCTACGCCGAGGCGCTTGTGATCGGCTGGGATCTCGAGCATGCGCTGCGCGTTCCCGGGCACGTCGCTTCCAGGCGCCCGCGGATGGTCGAGCGTATTCCGACGCAGGCGATCGTGCTCGGGAGGCAGCGGCACGACGTACCGACGGTGCTCGACGCCTCGCTCGCGGGCGCCCGGGCTTCGGCAGAGTTGACGCTCGATGCGAAGTCGCCTGTCGTGCGGGCGGTTGGCCTGATCGTCGTCGGCGAGGCCGAGGTGCTTCGCGTCGCGATGGGTCCCGCCGGCCACCAGCTTGACGGCCAGCGCAAAGCGCTCGAGGCGCTACGGGCGGCGGGGCCTCCGCCCGAGGTCGCACGGCGGGTGCCGTGGCCGGTGGCGCACGGGAGAGCCGGGCTCGGCGGTTGGTCGCTCGAGACGCGAGTCCCCGGCACCGCGACCTCAGCCATGCCGGCTGGCCCGCTACTCGCCGACTGCGTCGAGTTCCTCGTCGCCCTCCACGGGGCAGCGGCGCCAGCGGGTGGCGATGTTCAGTCGCTCGCGCGCGACGCGGAGATCTTCGAGACCGTCAGTAGCTCGCCGAAGGCGCGGGAGCTCCGGTCGCTGGCAGAACGTCTCGAGCGCGAGCTCGAGGACCTCCCGCGGGGCTTTGGCCACGGCGACTTCTGGGGCGGCAACCTGCTCTCGGACGGCGAAAGGCTCGTCGGCGTCGTCGACTGGGCGGCCGCGGGGCCCGGCCGACTGCCGCTGCTCGACCTCCTCCATCTGCATGTAAGCGCCAAGCGGTGGCTTACCAACAGTCAGCTCGGCCCGGCCCTCATCGAGGACTTCCTACCGTGGGCACGGAACGGTGGTGGTGGTGATGATTTGCACGAGTACTGCCGTCGGCTCGGCCTCGAGCTGACGACGAGAGAACTCGAAGCACTCGTCGTCGCCTACTGGCTCGATCACGTCGCCTACGAGCTGAGGACCTACTCGGACCGCACCAGGTCCTCCTGGGTCGACGCGAACGTGACCGCAGTCTTGGACGCTGTCCTCTCCGGCGGTTACGGCGTAGCCCACTAGCCGGCGCGAATGCCGGTCCAGGCCCTCCGCCAGAACGTCGGCAGCTCGCGGCCTCGGGGCACGAGGTCGGCCAGGCTTCCACCGAGTGCGCGCGCGAAGATGAGGACGACTGCGATCCCACCGGCCGTGTAGGCGACGGTCGATGCGATTGCAGCGCCGAGGCCGCCGAACGGCGGAATGAGCGCGATGTCGAGAGCGACGGTGGCGACGAAGCCGACGCCTATGGCCGCGGTCTCGAGGACCGGCTTGCCCTGCGACGTCAGGGCGCTCCCTAGCTGCTTGAGCGCGACGATCCCGAAGGCGCCGAATGCGAGGACGCGAAGGTCGTCGATCGACCCGTGGAACGCGTCGCCAAAAAGAGTCACGCAGAGGAATGGGGCGGCTGCGACCAAGATGGCGGCCGGGACGAGGGTGAGCAGCATCGCGACGCGGAACAGGGTCGCAGCCTGGCGCGCGGCCTCCCGCGGTTGTGCGCGTACGAGGTCGGGGCGCTGCACTGACACGAGCGCCGTGGGCAGGAAGAAGAGGGCCTCGGCCCACGCGACGGCCACGCTGTAGAGGCCGAGCTCTCGCGACCCGGCGATGGCACCGACGAACCACTGGTCGAGGCGATAGTTGCCGAGGAGCATGACCCGGCCGGCGTGCGCCTTGAGCCCGAATCCCATCGCCTCCCTCAGCAGTGTTCGGTCCGGCCGACCGAAGCCGGCAAGCCGGTGGTGCAGATACAAGGCGAGCAGCGCCGTGCTGAGCACCTGCCCTCCGATCGTGGTCGCGACGGCGGTGAACACGGTCAACATGCCGAGGGCGGCGAGCAGGCCGTTCACGGTCACGTTCACGAACGGGCCGAGCATGTGCGCGATATTCGCGGCGCCGAATCCGTAGTCGGCCTGTACGAGAAACAAGAGGTAGTACTGGAGGATCAGGATCGGAATCGCGCCCAACGCGAGCCACCGAACAGTCGCGTCGGCCTCGCCCCCCACGGCGGGGAACCAAAAGATGAGGAGAGCGAGGAACCCGGCGGCAACGACTCCAAGGAGCAGGGAGAAGACGACGGAGTTCGAAGCAAGTGCCGGGCGCAGATGCGGCTTCTGGCCCGCCAGGTTGGCATGCGCCTGGTGGATCCCCAGCGCCGCGAACTGCGACGTCAGGTACGCGATCGTGGTCACGTACACCACGTCGCCACGCCCGACCGGCCCGAGCGTACGCGCGATCACCAACACGTTTGCGAGCGAGAAGACAGCGGCCCCGATCTGGCTGCCGTAGGTCATCAGCGCGGACAAGGCCAAGGGTGGCCGCTGGGTCGTCGGCGGCTCGCTTTTCGGCTGGCGCACTACCATGGAAGCAGGATATTCATGCAGTGCTGGACCTCGGCCCTCGCGGCCTAGACCGGTCGTGAGCTACACGTGAGGACATTCGACCAAGCGAGGACGCTACCTTCCGTCACCGTCGCCCTCGGCGCGTCTGGCCTGGCGCTCGCGCTAGGGCTCGCGGCGACGCTGGACGCGCGGATCGGCGTCGCGCTCGTGCTGGCAGCGGTGGTTTCGCTGGCACTTGCCATGAGGCCTGCGCTGCTCCTTTCCCTGCTCGTCGGAGCCGTCTTCATAGAAGTCGTCAGCCTCGGCGGGGTCGGAGTCGTGACGCTGGTCGCGCCGATCGCAGTCCTTGTTCTCATCGCCGCCGCGACGCGCCCGGAGATGGAGATCCGCCCGGCCGCGCCACTCTTTTGGGCGATCGCCTACGCCCTGTGGGCGCTCGCCAGCGGCCTCTGGACCGTGAGCATCGGCGGCACGACGTACCTGCTCGCCTCGCTTGCGATTGCGCTTGTCTTCATGTTCGCGTTCGCAGCGCTGCTCGACTCCGAGCGCGGCCTCGAGCGTGTGCTCTACACCTTCGCAGGCGCGGCTCTCGGTATCGGCCTCTTTGCGATCGCGTCGTTCTTCTTGGGGCTCTCCCACAACCTTGTCGAGGGGCGGAGCGCCGGCGGCACGGGCGATCCCAATTTCTTCGCCGCGTACCAGATCGTGGCGCTCCCACTCATGCTGGCGCTTTTGTCTCGTGCCTCCAAGCGCTGGCAACGCGCGCTGGTATACGCCGCGATCGTCGTGATCATCTGCTCGGTCTTGACCTCGGTGTCTCGCGGCGGCCTGCTCACGCTCATCGCGATCACCCTGATCGTCTGCGCCGTGCCGGCGCGCTCACTGTTTCACGGTCGTCAACAGAAGGCCGCGTTCGTGGCAGTGAT
Organism: Actinomycetota bacterium; assembly: GCA_046744435.1. Classification (GTDB taxonomy): domain Bacteria; phylum Actinomycetota; class Thermoleophilia; order Gaiellales; family Gaiellaceae; genus VAXT01. Next base: position 4,170 of record JBKPFP010000264.1, read on the forward strand.
CGTCGTCGGTGCCGCAGTCTCGTTCGGGGCCGCTGCGAACGAGATCCTGCCGCGCGTCGAGTCGGTCTTTCGCTCGAGTTCGTCTGCGAATGCAGAGTCTGAGGGATCCGGACGAGTCGAGTTTTGGTCCGCTGCGTGGATGTCTGTAAAGGAAAGGCCGGTTCTGGGCCTCGGTTTCGGAAGCTTCCCGAAGGTCTCGAACGAGCTCATCGTCCGCACGCCCGGGATCAACTTCCAGCACTTCGAGCTGCGCCCCAAAGGATCACAGGTTCACAACGCGTTCCTCGGCACGCTGGCGGAGCTCGGCGTCGTCGGGCTCTTTCTGTTCCTCGGGCTGCTCATCTCCACCGCGCTCGCGCTTCGACGGACCGCACGAAAGGCGGGACGTGCCGGGAAGTACTTCGTCATGCGGGTGGCGAACGCTCTGCTCCTGAGCCTCATCGGATGGTCGATCGCCTCGGTCTTCCTCTCATCGGAGACGTCACGCCCGCTCTGGATCGTCGTCGGACTGTCCCTCGCTCTCCCCAAGCTCGTACCGGACGACCCGCTCTCCGAACAGAGTCTGCGCGGAGACTAGGAGCGCGCCTTGCGGAGCCGCCTCACCAGGCGTCGAGCACCGACGCCGGCCGCCGCCACAGCGCGGGCAGGGTGGAGCGGCGGAGTGACCAGGAGCGTCCTCGCTTCGCGGCGCCCCGTCTCGAACCGGCTCTTGTACCCCTCGCCGCCTGCGAGCATGTCGTACTCCATTGCGCCGTCTTCGATCGCGTCGCGAATGGTTCGGCCGAGCAGCACGAACCCCGCACTCCGCCGCGACCAGCCCGGATCGAGCCCGGACTGATAATGCGCGTACCGCGGCCCCACTCGCCAGCCGTACCAGGAGGCAACTGGCCGACCGTCGACGTCAAGGAACCAGAGGCGGAGCCAGCCGGCCTGGAGTGCGCGTGCCGCGAAATCGGACAGCGCGGCGCGTGCGTTCCCCTGCGCGAGCGTGGACCTTCCGCGGCCCTTCCATCGTCGCTCGTGGAGATCGAAGAACGACGCGAGATCCACGTCGAGCTCGGAGGCATCGAGCGTACGACGGAAGCGCACGGAATGGTCTCGTTCGAGCACACGCATGTCGCGGCGAATGTGGCTGCGGAAGTGCTTGCTCCTCGTTGCGAGGTACTCGTCCCAGGAGGTGAGACCGGAAAGGTCGATGTACGGCAGCCACTCCCGGTGGTCCTCGACGGCCGGGAGCGCACGCGAATTCGCCCCGCGAACCCGGTTCACCCAGCGTGCTGTGACGTCGACTTTGTCGAGGATGAACATCGCCCACTCCCTGCGCCGCTCCCGGAGCGCGTCTCCCGCAGCAAGGGCGAAGGCCTCCTCGTCCTCGGCCGCCGAGGCTGGATGGAAGTAGTCGCCGAAGCGGCCACCGGCGAAGCGCAGACGCCGCGGTCCCCGGCCGCTCGAGCTAACCAGCGGAAGGAGGCCGAACAGAGCGCCGTCGTCCCTGCGCATGACCACGACCCACGGTCGGGTCCGGGGGCCGAGGTGCGGCAGCCAGGCGTGGAACCACTCCGGCGAGATGAATGCGTTTCCGCGGCTCTCGGCGAAGGAACGCCACTCCGCCTCGAACTCGGAGAGCGCCGACGCGTCGGTCAGGACGTCGACGGCCGCCACGAGAGAACGGTTTCAACGACGCGCTCGAGATCTTGCGGTCGAAGCTCCTGGTGCACGGGCAGGCCGACCACCTGCGTGCGGAGCGCCCTCGCGCGCGGGAAGCCCGAGGAAGGAAGCAAGGGATGCGCCGCTGACCAGAAGTCGAGCGCGTCGACTCCGTGCGGCCGGAGCCAGTCCAGCAATTCTCGCTTCCGGCCCGTCACGACCGGGAAGAAGAAAGGCGACGCGCCCTCCGGCACTCGGTCGAACGGGCG
>JBKPFP010000206.1:0-3703 GCA_046744435.1 Actinomycetota bacterium
TACGTGACCAACTCGCTCTACTCGACCTGGGACAACCAGTTCTATCCGGACATGCGCTCGTGGCTCCTGCGCATCACGTGCGATCCGAACGGAGGCATGGAGATCGACCATGACTTCTTCGTCGACTTCCACGACCGGCCCGACGGGCCTGCGCGCACGCACGAGGTGCGTCTGCAGGGCGGCGATTGTACGACGGAGATCTTCCAGTGATACTCGGGCACGTCATGGGAATTCCGGTCGAGGAGAGCGTGCTGCAGCTCGGGTCCGCCGGCGCGGCGATCACCGCGGCCGCAGTCCTGGGCCGGACGACGATCGCCCGCATGCTGCACCGGATCAGGAAGCGTTGATGGAAGCGACGAAGACGAGCTCGCGCTCGGCCGCGGAGGAAGCGCTGCTCGATGCCGCCGAGCGCCTGCTCGTTGACGTCGGTTACGCCGGAATCACCACGAGGCGGCTGGCCGACGAGGCCGGCGTCAACCACGGGCTCGTCCACTACTACTTCGGCTCGAACGAGAACCTGCTCGTGCGCGCGCTCGAGCGGTTCACCAACCGCCTGATCGCGCGCCAGCGGGAGTTGTACGCGCGCGACGAGCCCTTCGTCGAGAAGTGGCGGACGGCGATGCGCTACCTCGTGAGCGAGGACGTCACCTACGAGAAGATCTGGCTCGAGCTGCAGGCGCTCGCCTGGAACGACGCCGGCTTGAGCGTGCGTCTCGCGCGGGTGAACGCCGAGTGGCGCGCCGTCCTCACCGAGGCGTTCGCGGAGCCGCACCGCGAGCTGAAGATCGACATGCCCCTCGACGCACTCGTCTCGCTCGTGATGACGTTCAACCTCGGGATCATGGTCGAGCGCCTCGGCGGCATCGAGGCCGGCCACGCAGAGCTCCTCGACTGGATCGACCGGTGGCTGTCGAGCTGACCGCCGCGCGCGAGCAGACGCGGGCTCGCTACCCCGACGAGTCCGGCTACGTCGAGCGCGACGGCGTGCGGGTCTACTACGAGGTCTACGGCTCGGGGGAGCCGACGGTGCTGCTGCTGCCGACCTGGTCGCTCATCCACTCGCGCCATTGGAAGATGCAGATCCCCTACCTCGCGCGCCATTGCCGGGTGGTCACGTTCGACGGGCGCGGCAACGGGCGCTCCGACCGCCCGCAAGACGGTGCGGCGTACGACGAGCGGGAGTTCGCGGCCGACGCGCTCGCAGTCCTGAACGCGACGGAGACCGAACGCGTCGTGATCGTCGGCTTCTCACTCGGCGGGCAGCGCGGACTGCTCCTGGCGGCCGGGTATCCCGAGCGCGTCGAGGGAGCGGTCTTCATCGGGCCGAATTTCACCGGCGGCGGCGAGCCCCTGCCCGAGCGAACCATCTACGACTTCGACACCGAGTACGACACCGACGAGGGTTGGGCAAAGCACAACCGCTTCCACTGGCTGCGCGACTACCGCGACTGGGTCGAGTTCTTCATGGCGAAGATGTTCACGGAGCCTCACTCGACAAAGCCGATCGAGGACGCGGTCGCCTGGGGACTCGAGACCGACGCCGAGACCATGGTCGCCACGCAGGAGGCGGCGGGGCTGACGCCCGAGGAGTCGCGCGAGCTCTGCCGGCGGGTTCGCTGTCCCGTCCTCGTGATCCACGGCGCCGGCGACGCGATCGCCTCCGTCTCGCGCGGCGCGGCGTTCGCCGAACAGGCCGGCGGCGAGCTCGTCGTCCTCGAGGGCTCCGGGCACGCGCCGCACCTCCGCGACCCGGTCAAGGTCAACCTCCTGCTGCGGAACTTCGTCGTCCCACCGAAGCCGGCCGCGCGCTGGGTCCGCGGCAAGTCGCGGCGCAAGCGCGCGCTCTACATCTCCTCGCCGATCGGCCTCGGCCACGCCCAGCGTGACGCTGCGATCGCCGAGGAGCTGCGCCGGCTGCACCCGGATCTCGAGATCGACTGGCTCGCGCAGCATCCCGTCACGGCGGTGCTCGATGCGCGTGGCGAGCGCATCCACCCGGCTAGCGCCTACCTGGCGAACGAGTCCGGGCACATCGAGAGCGAGTCGGCCGAGCACGACCTCCACTGCTTCCAGGCGATCCGCCGCATGGACGAGATCCTGCTCGCCAACTTCATGGTCTTCCACGACCTCGTCCGCGACGAGGACTACGACCTCTGGATCGGCGACGAGGCCTGGGAGCTCGACTACTACCTGCACGAGAACCCGGAGCAGAAGCGTGCCGCCTACGTCTGGCTGACGGACTTCGTCGGCTGGCTGCCGTTCGACGACGGGGGCGCGCACGAGGCCTTCGTGACCGCCGACTACAACGCGGAGATGATCGAGCACATCGCGCGCTTCCCGCGCCTGCGCGACCGCGCCGTCTTCGTCGGCAACCCCGACGACATCGTGCCCGAGGCCTTCGGCCCCGAGTTGCCGCTGATCCGTGACTGGACCGAGCAGCACTACGACTTCGCCGGCTACGTCACCGGGTTCGATCCGCGCGACCTCGGCGACCGCGGCGCCCTCGGGTACGGCGACGACGAGCGCGTCTGCATCGTGACCGTCGGCGGGTCGGGCGTCGGCGCGCACCTGCTGCGCCGTGTCATCGCCGCCTTCCCCGACGCGAAGGAGCGCGTGCCGGACCTGCGGATGATCGTCGTCGCCGGCCCCCGCATCGAGCCCGAGAGCTTGCCGCAGCACGACGGACTCGAGGTGCGCGCCTACGTCCACGACCTCTACCGCCACCTCGCGGTATGCGATCTCGCGGTCGTCCAGGGCGGTCTGACGACGGCCATGGAGCTGACCGCGAACCGACGCCCGTTCCTCTACTTTCCGCTCCGCCACCACTTCGAGCAGAACTTCCACGTGCGCCACCGGCTGGCGCGCTACGGCGCCGGGCGCTGCATGGACTTCGAGTCGGACGGCCCGGCCGAGATCGCGGCGGCGATCGCCGAGGAGATCGGGCGTGAGGTCGACTACCGGCCCGTCGAGACGGACGGCGCCGCGCGTGCCGCGAAGCTCATCGGAGAATTGCTCTAGGAGACCTCGGCTGCGAGCCGCGTTGCGTCGCGCCTCGAGTCGGCGCCCTGCAGGAGGAAGGCCATCCCGTCCGCCTTCCAGAGCAGGACGCCGGCGCCGACGTCGAAGCGCTCGCGGTGGACGCCGCTGTCGGCTCCGATGAGCGTGAACGTCCCGCGCGCGGTGCCCTCGATCCAGAGGGCAGGGAGACGGCCGACCTTGGTCTCGGTCGCGCGGCCGCTCGCCGGCACGATCGCGATGCGCGCGTCCACGCGGGCCGCCGGCCACTGCGTGAGCAGAATCCGTCCGTCGCGGTAGGCCACGGTGGCCATCCCGCCCGCGATGTCGTCTCGGACGGAGGCCGCGTCGGGGGCGCCGAGTACGGGGATGGTCCGCACGGGGAACGGCGCCTCCCGTTGAACGGCGTCCGGCTGCACCGCGCGTCCTGCGTAGGGAGGTGCGACGCCGGGCGCGTCCGGCCCGAGCTCCGTCACCTCGTCGACCCCGAACAGGTCGCTTCGGAACGCACGCGATCTGGCGGTGTTCTTCGGCGCGCTGCTCCGCGGCAGGCTCGTCCCGGCCAGGCTCGTCGCCAAGATGAAGACGATCGTGCCCGGCTCGCACGGCCACGGAATGGCCTCGCCAAGCTCGGATCACCCTCCGGTCGCTGGTTCTACGGGCACACCGTCGCGACGCCCCGCTACAT
>JBKPFP010000404.1:0-8379 GCA_046744435.1 Actinomycetota bacterium
TCATCCTCACCCATCACCCGCGTGACCCGGTGGAGATGGAGGGAGGGACCACGTACCACTTCGTCACCGACGGAATCGAGTCCGCGCTCGAACAGGCAAGGGAGGCCGCCGGCGGCAAAGACGTCATGCTTTGGGGCGGCGCCGACGTCGCTCGGCAGTACCTGGCAGCGGGACTGCTGGACGAACTCGAGCTCCACGTCGTTCCGGTCGTGCTCGGCGACGGTGCTCGCCTCTTCGACAACCTCGGGGACGCGGAGGTGCAGCTTGAGCAGGTCCGGGCCGTCGAGGCGCCCGGCGTCACGCACCTCAAGTACCGGGTGGTGACATGAACCGCGTCGCCGCCAAAAGCATCCGGTGGGGGGTGGCCTCACATCGTGAGAAAGCCGCTTGCGAACCCGCGCCCAGCTTTCCGCGAGAAACACTCTCGGCATCCGCGCGGAACAAAATCGAAGCTGCCTCGGCGTCGGTTCTCGCGCAACACACTCACGGGCGAAGACCCGCTGGTTGGCTGATGGCGAACGACAGCAGACGCTGATGGAGGGACGCCGGTGGTCGTTAAGGGACGATCCTGTGGTGGTTAAGGGACGATATTGATGCACACGCGGACCTTGGAGCTTTAGGTCGCCGGTGCGAATATTCGACTCTCTCTCACCCAAAGAAGGACCCGTGCGTCGTCGTCTCCTCTTCCTGGGCGTCCCGGTGATCATTCTGGTCGCGGGTCTGGCGAGCACTGCCGATCGAACCGCCGAGGCAGCCTTTCCAAGCCTGAGCAGGAAGATGACCTCCGCGCCCGGGGGGCAGACCCACGCCGCAGGTGCCTTCGACGGTACGAACTACCTCGTCGTGTGGGAGGACAGCCGCTCGGATCAGTTCGGCCACGATATTTACGGTGCGCGCGTGACCCCCGCTGGGGTCGTGCTTGATCCGGGTGGGATCGCGATTTCGACTACACCCGAGTATCAACAGGTGCCCTCGGTCGCCTTCGATGGCACCAATTACCTTGTGGCCTGGACCGACGGGCGCTTGAACATCGCCAGCGTCTGGGGCGCCCGCATCACCACGGACGGTGCGTTGCTCGATTCCTCCGGGATTCTAATTTCTGCCGGTTCTGGACCACGGTTGAGCCCCGCGCTCGACTTCGACGGCACGAACTACCTGGTTGCCTGGCACGACCGTCGCTCGGGCGTCAGTTACGACATCTACGGCGCACGGGTAACCCCAGCCGGCACCGTGCTCGATCCGAACGGTCGAAATCTCAGCAGCCACTGGACGCCAGGATGACGCCACGCTCGCCTTTGACGGTGCGAACTACCTTGTCGGGTGGCGCGACTACCGCTCGAGCCCTGGCTTAACCGACTCCGACATCTACGGCGCGCGCGTTACCCCGGCCGGCACCGTTCTCGATCCTTCCGGGATCCCGATCTCGACAGCTGTAGGTCTCGAGGAGGACGTCGCGCTCGCCTTTGACGGCACAAACTACCTCGCCGCTTGGAAGGACGGCCGTGCCAGCGACGTCAACATCTATGGGGCGCGGATCACACCGGCCGGAGTTGTGCTCGACGCCGCCGGATTCGGAATCTCGACGGCGGCGAGTGGGCAGTACTCTCCGACCGTCGCTTTCGACGGCACGAACTATCTGGCCGTCTGGTACGACGGGCGCTCCGAGGTCTCGTCTGACATCTATGGCGCACGGGTCACCCCGGCCGGGACGGTGCTCGACCCGGCGGGGATCCCAATTTCGACAGCCGTGAACTTGCAGAACTACCCGGCGCTGGCCTTCGATGGCACGAACTACCTCGCGGCCTGGGAGGACTGGCGCGCGGACCCGGAGATCGACATCTACGGCGCGCGCATAACCCCGGCAGGGACCGTGCTCGACCCGAGCGGGATCCTGATCTCGGTCGGGGGACCTCCACCGCCGCCGCCGCCACCGCCACCGCCTCCACCTCCACCACCACCTCCGCCTCCGCCTCCACCGCCTCCACCACCACCTCCGCCTCCACCGCCGCCTCCGCCTCCACCGCCTCCACCACCACCTCCGCCTCCACCGCCTCCACCGCCTCCACCGCCGCCTCCGCCTCCACCGCCTCCACCGCCTCCACCGGCTCCAACCCGCTGCGTCGTCCCGAGAGTGCTCGGGCTGCGGCTTGCAGCCGCGAAGCGGAAGATCCGGCGGAGGCACTGCGGGGTCGGACGCATTCGCCGTGTCCATTCCAGGCGAGTCGGCCGTGTGATCGGCCAGAGCCCGCGACCGGGTGCGATCAAGCGGCGCGGCTATCCGGTCGCACTCATCGTCGGCCGGCGGTAGCGCTCAAGCGCGCTCGACGACTAGCACTGGGTTCTCGTCCGTCGTCGAGGACCGAATCTCAACGACGCGAAGCGCCCTTTCCGCACTGAGCGGGATCGCGTCGCCAGCGCTCCAGTTCGGCACGGCCGTGTGCAGAACGGGCGGGTCTGCGGGCGTCCCGTCTTCGTGCTCGAGCCTGAAGGTGAAGCCTGCCATTCGGTCCTCCCTCTGAGTCGGCTGGGGGACCGAACGCACGGTGAGCGTAACTCTTCGAGCCCGGATTCCGAAACTGCAGAGGAGTAGGATCGGCGTCGAAGGAGGTCGGATGACGAGGATCTGGGGCCTCTCGAAGAACGAGGCGAACTATCGGCCCGCACCGACGCCCGAGGTGCGCTGTGACCGGTGCACGTACATGTTCCCCCGGCTCGCCATCGGCGGGTGCCGATTTGTCCGAGGCGTGATCCAGAGCTCGGGCACCTGCAAGGAGTTCACGCCGCGAGGCCCGACACGCACCGAGGGGTAAGACGAAGGCGGTCGGCTCGAGGAAGAGACGCATGTGCTCGTGGTCGAGTCCGGTGAGAGGAGGCCTGGCCGAAACCCCGCGCCGCGCTACCGTGCAACACGATGCTTTACGACGTATTGGTCGTCTCGAACGGCGAGGGAGAACGCCGGTTCACGCTCATGCGGGAGACAGCGCTCACTGATGGAGACGAGTTCGAGCACGAATCCGAGCTCTATCGGGCGCTGGGCATCCAGCCCGCTCACGGCCCCTTCGATGGCCTCATCGAAGCCGAGTGGCTAGGCAGGTCGGTGTCACCGCCGAAGGCGCCGTGAAGGCCGCGCGGCCGGGGGGCTTGCTCTGGAGGGTGCGGCTCGGCGTGTCGCCGCTCTAAGAGGCCCGCGGCGGGGTCGAACCCTCCGGCGGCCGCGAAAGCGCCTCCCCGCCCTCGGTGACGGCCGGCTGGCGCGCGGTCGCTGATGTGAGCCAGGCCAGCTATTTACCGAGCGGGTCATGGTGTCGACCTGGTCTGTCGCGCGCTTGGTGCGGGCGAGGAATCTTCCTACACTGGCTGGCCTAAGGACCTCATGTCCCAGCTGCGGCAAAGAACCTTCACCTTCCTCTTCACCGACATCGAAGGGTCCACGGCGCTTACCCTGAGTGACGATTATCCGGACCTTTTGCTCGAGCATCGTCGGCTCCTCGCCGAAGCTGTCGAGCGCTCAGGTGGCATCGTTTACGGGGCTCTTGGGGACGAAGTTTCCGCGGTGTTCGGAACCGCTGCCGAGGCCGTCGCGGCCGCGAGGGCCGGTCAGCGCTCGCTTGCGGCAGCGGTCTGGCCGGACGGAGTCAACGTGCGTGTCCGAATGGGAATCCACACCGGACGGGCCGTCGGACCCGAAGGCGAGTATCTCGGGCTCGACGTCCATCGAACCGCCCGCATCTGTTCCGCTGGTCACGGGGGTCAGGTTCTCATCTCGGAGGCGGCGCACGATGGGCTCGGCGGAGTGCTTCCGGCCGGTGTGAGCTTCCGCGATCTCGGTCAGCACGACCTCAAGGGCCTGCCCGAGCCCGAGCACGTCTTCCAGCTCTTCATCGTGGGCCTGCGCAACGACTTCCCGCCGCTCCGGGTTGGTGCTGAGAGCCCGCCGGCTCCCGAACTCCCTGGGCGCGCGCGCGAGGTCGCCGATTCGCTGCGAAGGGGCCTCATGGCGCTGCGCGCGCGAAGGGACGCGAGGATCCTGGCGCCGGACAGGGTCGCACTGAGCGGACCGACCATTAGTCGCTACTGGGCGCATCTCGAGGATGACAAACCCTTTGGTTAATCCGATCAAGCGGATCGCAAGTGTGGTGGGGGCGGTCGTTCATCCACCCCTCCGGCCGCAATCATCGAACAAACACGATGTAGGTGAAGGTGACACCCGTGGGCCGGCGGCGGGGTCGAACTCGGGTACCTCGAGCGCTTCCCCCGCCTCTCGCCGGCCACGGCGCAAGCATCGGCCCGGCCCGCACGGGCGCGCAAGATGGCTCGCCGAGACATGTCCGGCTCGGTTCCAGCCACGAAAGCTGACTAAAAGCTGACTTTCGACCCTTCGCCGATTCGACCATCACTGAGGCCGGAAGAAAAAACCCGCCGTTTCCAGCGGGTTCCTTAGAGCGGATGATGGGACTCGAACCCACGACCTTCTGCATGGCAAGCAGACGCTCTAGCCAACTGAGCTACATCCGCGAGGCTTCGAGTATAGCCGCGGTTTCTCAGCTATTCGCCGCGTCCAGAGCCTCGTTCACGAGCCGGTCGGCAAGCTCGTTGTGCTCCCGTCGGACCGCGCTGTAGGTGATCCAGTCGAAGCGAGTCGCGAGCCGCGAAGCCTCGCGCCAGAGCGCACGCAGGTTTTCGTTCTTCACCTTCCAGGCACCGCGCATCTGGTTGACGACCAGCTCCGAGTCGGAGATCACCTCGAGCTCGTCGACGCCGAGCTCCGCGGCCTTCGCCAGACCGGCGACGAGCGCGGAGTACTCGGCGACGTTGTTCGTCGCCACCCCGATCGTCTCGCCGTGCGCGGCGAGCACGGTGCCGTCGTCGCCCTCGAGCACGTAGCCGTAGGCGGCCGGGCCGGGATTCCCTCGCGCGCCCCCGTCGGTCGAGAGCCGCGCCTTCACAGGAGCTCGTACACGTCGAACGCCGGCTCCTCGTAGGGGTGGGCGCGCCGCAGGGCGGCAATCACCTCGTCTTGCCGCTCCTCGGGGAAGACCGTTTCCAGCCGCAGCTCCGGAACTCGCTCCTCCTGGCCTGCCGCCCCGACCGCGGGATCGGTCCCCTCGCCGCCGAAGAACGTTCCCGTGCCCTCCGTGTACCAGGAGCAGCGCTCGTAGTCGCCGATGCGCCCGGCGCCGGCTGCGAACACCGCGTCGCGCAGGGCGTCGAGCGCCTCGCGCGGCACGAACACGACGAGCTTGCGGTTCACAGCCTGACTTTCACATAAAGCCGGGGTTGAACCCGAGCCGCGAGTGTGGTTCAGTCGCGCCGACCCACAGAGGAGGTATGAGTGAGCGCCACCGGCACAGGCAACACCGGCCCTCTGGGCCAACCGCGCGGCATCGGCTTCGGAATTCTCCTGTTCATCATCACTCTCGGCATCTACGGCTGGTACTGGGCCTACAAGACGCAGGAGGAGATGAAGCAGCACACGGGCGAGGGCCTCGGCGGAGTGCTCGGCCTCGTGATCTGGATCCTCCTGAACCCCGTCAGCGCGTTCGTCATCCCGTCCGAGATCGGGAAGATGTACGCGAAGGATGGGCAGCAGCCGCCGATGACCGGGTGGACGGGCCTCTGGCTCTTCCCCGGCGGGATCCTCATCATCCCGGCGATCGTCTGGTTCGTGAAGGTCCAGGGCGCGCTGAACCGGTACTGGGAGGCGAAGACCGCCCCGACCCCAGAGCCTGCGACCGCTCCGGCTTGAGCTAGTCGGCAAGAGAGCGCTGGAGCCACTCCTCCGTCTCGCGAACGGAGCGGAGGCGGACGGTCTCGTAGCGAGCCAGGCGCTCGACGTAGCGCCGCTGCCTACCGCGGTGCGTTTTCAGGGCCCAGACGAAGAGCGAGTTGCGGCTGAAGAACGCGCCGCGCCACGTCTCGCGGTTTCCGCCCCAAAGCTCGTCGCCTCGGCGGATGCGGCGGAGTGTGCGTCGCCAGAGCCGCCACAGGATCGTCCGCAGCGGCGGGTCGAGCCACACGACGAGATCAGCTCGCTCCAGGACGAGGTCTCCGAGCTTGCCGTGGTAACCGCCGTCGACGACCCAAGCCGGCGCCGCGAGGACGTCCTCCACTCGCACCCGGAACTCGTCTGCGGTCGGCTCGCTCCAGTCCAGGGCGCCAGTGCAGCGCGTCAGAGCTCGACATGGGGCACGCCTTGATGCTCGGCGAGCCGCCTCGCGACCGTGGCCTTCCCTGAGCCGGTCGTGCCCACGACGGCGATCTTCCGAGGCAACGCTACGGCGTGAGCCGGTAGAAGCGGTAGAAGTCGTTCTCGATCGGCAGCACCGTGAAGCCCCCGAAGCCGGCCTCCTCCGCGTAGCGGCGCACCGTGTCCGCGCGCATGACCGTGCCCGTGCCCGCGGCGCCCTCGCCGACCATGCCGACCGGCAGGCAATGGAGGATGCTGAAGCCGTAGCAGAGACGCTCGTAGTCGTCGCCGGACGCGGTGAACGAGTCCGGCACGCGCTCGTCGGCGACGACGACCGACCCGCCCTCCGCCAGCAGGTCGCGGCAGGCGCGCAGCACGTCGACCGGATAGGACATGTCGTGCAAGGACTCGTGCATGTAGGCGAGGTCGTAGCGGCCCTGGAGCTCGGGGTCGGCGGCGTCGCGGTTGTGGAAGGAGACACGGTCCTCGACGCCGCTGCCGGCGAGGTTCTTCCGGGCTGCTTCGATCGAGGACTCGTCGAGATCGATCCCGTCGACCTGAACCTTCGGATATGCGTGCGCGATCGCGATCGTCGAGAAGCCCTGGCCGCAGGCGACGTCGGCGACCCGCGCGGGCGGATCGGCTTGCAGTCGTTCGTGCACGTCGGGAATCGCGGGAAGCCACTCGCTTCCGAGCAGGCTGTCGAACAGCGGGCGCGTGAACTCGGCCTGCCCCTCGTGCAAGTCGGCGCCGTAGTCCGCGTACGGGACGCCGTCGCCGGATCGGTACGCGGCCAGCACCGCGTCGATCGGCCGTAGGCAGGCGACGAGCAACTTTCCCACCGGCGCGATGTAGTTGAGGCTCGTCTCGTCGAGGAGGGCCTCGTCGTGCCCCGGTGGCAGGCTGAAGCGGCGCTCCTCGTCGACGTCGAGGATCCCGGTCGTCGCCTGCTGCTCGAGCCACTCGCGCACGTAGCGCTCGTTGAGGCCGGCGGCCTCGGCGAGCTCGCTCGACGACGAGGGGCCGCGGTCATGGAGGGCGCGGTAGAGCCCGAGCCTGACCCCGAGGTAGACCGAGGCCACGTCCAGGGAGCCGAGCGTCGCGCCGAACAGCCGCTCGACGAGGGCGTCGCGGCGCTCGGCCGGATCGGTCGCGGCCACTACTCGGCGGTGTCGATCTGGGCCTTCTGGAGCTTGCCCGAGTAGTCGACGTAGATCGACTTCCACTCGGTGAAGAAGTCGAGCGCCGCCTGGCCGGCTTCGCGGTGGCCGTTGCCGGTGTCCTTGACGCCGCCGAACGGCAGGTGCACCTCGGCGCCGATCGTGCCGGCGATGATGTAGGTGATGCCCGCCTTCAGGTCGCGCATCGCACGGAACGCGCGGTTGACGTCCTGCGTGAAGATCGACGACGAGAGCCCGTAGCGGATCCCGTTCGAGACGCGGATCGCCTCGTCCGTGTCCTGCACCTTGATCACCGCGGTCGTCGGCCCGAAGATCTCCTCCTGCGCGATCCGCATCTTGGGGTCGACGTCGGCGAAGATCGTCGGCCGGTAGTAGAAGCCCTTGTCGAGCCCGTTCCCCGAGGCGATCTCGCCACCGGTGAGCAGCTTCGCGCCCTCGTCGCGGCCGACCTCGGTGTAGGAGTGGATCTTGTCGAGTGCGGCGCGGTTGATCACCGGGCCGACGTCGGTGTCTTCGTCCCAGCCGACGCCGAGCCGCAGCTGCTCCGCCGCGCGGACGAGTCGGGAGACCAGCTCGTCGTAGACCGCCTCGTGCGCGATGACGCGGCTGGCCGCCGTGCAGCGCTGGCCGGAGGTGCCGAAGGCCGACCAAACGATGCCCTCCACGGCCAGGTCGAGGTCGGCGTCGTCGAGAACGATGATCGCGTTCTTGCCGCCGAGCTCGAGGTGGACGTGCTTGAGGCGGTCTGCGGCCGCCTCCGTGACCGCGACGCCGGTCTCGCGGGAGCCGGTGAGCGTGATGACCGGGACGTCGGGGTGAGAGACGATCGCGTTTCCGACCTCTCCGCCGCCGCCATGCACGACGTTGACAACGCCCGCCGGGATGCCGGCCTCGTCGAGAAGCTCGACGAAGCGCTCGCCGAGCGTCGGCGTGTCCGTCGCCGGCTTGAAGACGACGGTGTTCCCACAGACGAGCGCGGGCAGGATCTTCCAGGAGGGGATTGCGATCGGG